>NZ_VHOP01000021.1:0-20671 GCF_008704325.1 Acetobacter sp. DmW_125128
GCCTCAACAGGCGTCTAAATCACTAGAATAATACATAATGGTGTCCGCGGCGGGATTCGAACCCACGGCCCCAGGATTCATACCACTTCAGTTTTCACTGCCGTTGCATGATACCATGCAACGTTCGTGGTCTGGACTGTCCCTTTGCCATAAACCTAAAATTTCAGGTTCTTAGGCACCGCCCGTCCAGTCTCTACACCTTCCTTGTTCTGTATTAAAGTACAAGGCTTGGCTCGGGATTGGCACAATCTGTTTCCCAGATTAAGCGTTCCCCGACTTTGAGCAGATTCACTATAATGTTTCCAATTATAGTGCCCAATTAAATAGGAATCCTGTGCTCTATCCTGCTGAGCTACGCGGACACACGCTTTTCGTATACTGAAAGAGGTTGATACGAACAAGTGATAAAACGAACAGGTCTACCGTCTCGCCTGCATGGCTGCCCGTGCAGTTAAAGTGGAAACGTACCGTCGGCACAGCAGCGCATCGGGGCTGCCTGTTTGTTTGCAGGCATATTCCAGTGCCTGTGTTTCTTCCACAGCTTTGGTAAGAGCCGGGAGAGACCACAACTCTAATGCTTTGTTAAAACTTGCTGTGCGTTTAAAAAAAATCGGGGGACGTAGCGCTTTAACCGCATCACTCCGACTAACCCCTGCGGCCATAGCTGCTCTTACACGGCGGAGCCTATGCAGATGCCCTAGAAAAGATCTCGCAATGGCAATGGGGCTTGTATCTTCAGCTAATGCTCTTTCTAGGGCCGTATCTGCGGCAATACGATTGCCTTCTGTGGCAGCAAAGGCAGCATCTTCCAAGGAAACGCTACCGGCATCTCCTATGCTTGCTCGAACATCATCTAGCGTCAGGCTGCCAGAATCACCGGCATACAAGCACAATTTTTCTATTTCACTACGCGCTGCGGCACGGTCTGCACCAAGCCGACTAGTCAGCCAATGCAAGGCATCAGAAGCAATGCGTACCTTATGTTCTGTCAGCATGTGCGTAATGGAGGATTCGAGATTACGACCTTCTTCAGGATAACAGCCAATACTGGCGCAGTTGGCGTGTTTTTCCAGAAAGTTACGTAGCTTGGAGCGCGATGAAAGGCCCGGAGCTTCTAGGATAATAAGAGTATCGCTGCTTTGAGCCAGAAAGGCTTCTAATGGTTTGAGTACGGTGTCGGATGCATCACGCACACGCACCACGCGGCGCCCACCCATAAGAGAAAGTGCCGTAGCCTCTTCCATCAGTTTGTCATGCGTTTCACGATCAAGCACTGCAACCCGGAATGGATCATCTGCTGATCCAGCTATTTTGATAACAGCGTCCTGAGCGCGTTCTTTAATAAGCCCTGTATCTTCACCATGTAGAAGAAGAATACGCCATGCTCCAGGATCAGCCAGA
Source organism: Acetobacter sp. DmW_125128 (assembly GCF_008704325.1). NCBI lineage: Bacteria > Pseudomonadati > Pseudomonadota > Alphaproteobacteria > Acetobacterales > Acetobacteraceae > Acetobacter > Acetobacter sp. DmW_125128. The sequence goes on from NZ_VHOP01000021.1 coordinate 1,402, forward strand.
ACGCGGGATAGGTTGCGGGCGTCTATCTTCATGAAATAAAAGTCGCCTTAATACTGGCTCGGCCCACCACGCCCAGTAGCCATATCTGGAATTGCATCAGCACCTTCCTGTTCCATAGGCACTTCTTTGTCTGATTCTGGCATGGCTGTAGGAATAGGATAAAAGGCTTTCGGCCCTTGATCCCGCGAGACTGCCGGAGCAGCCTGAGTGCGGAACCACGTAGAAACCTGTTGGGTAATTTGTTCACCAAGGGTTTGGGCTACGCGTCCCATAGCTGTTTCGTTGTTCAATGTCTGGGCGAAATACTGTTCGTATGTGTTGGTGTAACCATCCATTGTGGTGGTATCACCCTGCGCCAGCAGCGTGGGGTTCTGCGCTACGGTAAGTAATTGCCAGTGGGCATGCCCTGTAATGCGGGTGCGCCCAGATGTGTTGTCTGATTGAATGTCGATCGCTTCTGCATTGAAGGATGGCATCACAATAAGTGTGTATTTATGGGGGTCTTCTGGCCCATCCGCAGACATTTGCTGCTGCAAGGCCAGCCGCAACTGCTGGCCAGTGCGTTCTGGTATGTTGGCAACGTAAATGTCTTTGAGTTCTGCATTCACATCTACGTTGTTCTTCCCGCTTTCTCCATACAGAGGCTGAAAGCCACAACCGCTCAGCACAACTGGCAACGCAACCAGAGGCGTGATTGCCAGAGCAAGACGCGCGGAACGTAGGAAAAAGCGGGAATGAACCATCAGCCTGCCGTTACAAAGTTAACAATACGGTTGGGAACATGAACGCGTTTAACAATGCGTTTGCCTTCCAGAAGTCGTGCCACGTTGGGCTCGGCTTCTGCGCGGGCAACAACATCTGCGGCATCTTCATCCGGTTGCGCTTCAATCGTGCCGCGCAGTTTACCCATAATCTGCACAGCAATGGTAATATGCGTTGCTGTAAGCAGATCTGGTTCAGCTTCTGGCCAAGATTGCTGTGCAGCCAAACCAGCAGACGGCATAACCAGAGCAAACATTTCTTCAGCCAGATGCGGCATCATGGGGGCGCAAAGGAGGCACAGTGTCTGTGCAGCTTCACGGCGTGCAAATGCCATGCCGGAAACAGTTGCAGACTTTTCAGCTTCTGCCAGAGCAGATGTCAGTTCATGAATACGCGCCACAGCCACGTTAATGGCAAAACCTTCCAGAGCTTCCGTTACGGCAGCAATGGTGCGGTGTGTGGTGCGGCGTAGCGTATCAGCCTGACGATCGATGTCTGTTGGGCATTCTGTTGTGGCAGGAATATCCTGTGCAACTGTGCGAATGGTGCGGAACAAGCGCTGGCTAAAGCGGGCCGCACCGGCCACACCAGCTTCTGTCCATTCCATGTCTCGTTCAGGCGGGCTGTCAGACAGCACAAACCAGCGGGCGGTATCGGCGCCAAAGCGTTCAATAATTGCAACAGGCGCAACCGTATTCCGCTTGGATTTGGACATTTTTTCCACACGACCAACGGTTACGGGTTCGGTGGTGCCGCGTTTCACACAGCCTTGGGCTGTGCGTTCTACTTCTTCTGGGTACAGCCAGTTGCCTGATGAATCCTTATAGCTTTCATGGCTTACCATGCCTTGCGTGAACAATCCGGCAAAGGGTTCATCCACATCCAAGTGGCCTGTGCGGTGCATGGCACGGGTAAAGAAGCGCGCATACAGCAAATGCAAAATAGCGTGCTCAATCCCGCCGATATACTGATCAACAGGCAGCCAGCCATCGGCCGCAGCTCTTACCGTTGGGGTGGGCGCGTGCGGTGCTGTAAAACGGGCAAAATACCACGAGCTATCTACAAACGTATCAAACGTGTCTGTTTCGCGGGTGGCTGGTTTGCCGCATTTCGGGCAGGTGGTGTGCTTCCATGTGGGGTGATGGTCCAACGGGTTGCCGGGTTTGTCGAAAGAGACATCATCCGGCAGCTCCACAGGAAGTTGCTCATCAGGCACGGCAACCGGGCCGCACTCTGCACAGTGAATAATGGGGATAGGGCAGCCCCAATAACGCTGGCGGGAAATGCCCCAATCACGCAGGCGCCAATTCACCACACCTTGCCCGATGCCCAGCCCTTCTAGCCGAGAAATGGCTTCTTTCCGAGCTTCTGCGGTGGAAAGACCATCCAGAAAACCGGAGTTGATCATGGTGCCATCGCCTGTATAGGCCGTGGTGGTGATGGCAAAATCTGCCTGATCTTTGCCAGCAGGCAAAACAACAGGTGTGACAGGCAGATTATATTTATGCGCGAAGTCCAGATCGCGCTGGTCACCAGCCGGGCAGCCAAACAGCGCGCCTGTGCCGTAATCCATCAGCACAAAATTGGCGATCCAGACCGGGAAGCTTTTATCCATAAACGGATGGTTGACCCGCAGGCCTGTATCAAAACCGCGTTTTTCAGCGGTTTCTACAGCTTCTACGGATGTGCCAAGCCGGCGGCATTCCGCCACAAATTCTGCCGCTTGTGGGTTCTGCTGAGCAGCCCAGGCCGCCAGAGGATGATCCGGGGCGATAGCCAGAAAAGACATGCCAAAAAGCGTGTCTGGCCGGGTGGTGAACACTTCTACTGCGTTCAGATTTTCATCAAGCCCAGCCGGGGGTTGATGCAGGGAGAAACGCAGCTTTGCCCCTTCAGACCGGCCAATCCAGCGTTCCTGCATGGTGCGCACGCGTTCTGGCCAGCGATCGAGCGTTTTTAAACCGTTCAGCAGATCTTCGGCAAAATCTGTGATTTTCAGGAACCACTGTGAAAGCTGCTTTTTTTCAATGGGGGCACCAGAACGCCAGCCCTTGCCATCTACAACTTGTTCATTTGCCAGAACGGTTTGATCGATCGGGTCCCAGTTGACCCAGCTTTCGCGCCGTTCAACTAGGCCGCCTTTTAGAAAGTCTAAAAAGAGCTTCTGCTGTTTGCCGTAATAGTTCGGCAGGCAGGTTGCAATTTCTCTATCCCAGTTCAGAGAAAAGCCTAGACGCTGCAATGTGCCACGCATGGTGGCAATATTGTTCAGCGTCCATTCCTTGGGGTGTACGCCACGTTCGCGCGCTGCGTTTTCTGCAGGTAGGCCAAATGCATCCCACCCCATAGGGTGCAGCACAGAAAAACCACGTGCCCGCTTATAGCGGGCAATCACGTCCCCCAGTGCATAATTGCGCACATGGCCCATATGTAGCTGCCCAGACGGGTAGGGGAACATTTCCAACACATAGTATTTGGGTTTGTTCGCTGGGGGGGCATCCGGAACGGTGAAAATATCGGCATCTGCCCAGGCTTTCTGCCATTTGGGTTCAACCGTATTGAAATCATAGGGCGTGGGCGTGCTGGAAGACTGGGACATGAATATTCTGTGTCTGAGACCTAATGAAAGGGAATGTGGAAAAAGGCGCTGGGATAAAATTAGCTATCCCGGTTGCCATTATCGGCCCGCAGCTTACGTGCGCGGGAGAGAATGCGTGCTGCAATATCAGATGCAGTATTGGGAGCAGGCGGTGTGTCCACCCATTCTTCCCCTTGCTTGATCTGGCGGAACACGCTCAGACGCAGGGCATCGGAACGCAGGCGTTTGTCCAGAATAAAGGCAGTTACCTTAAAGCGCTCATCATGGGCAGCAGGCGGGGTGTACCAGTCTGTCAGGATAATACCGCCTTCTGCATCTGCGGTAGAAACCGGCAGGAAAGAGAGGGTATCAAGGGTTGCGCGCCACAGATAGGCGTTTACACCCCCTTTAAGTTCCGCATCACCACCAGATGCTCCGCGATCTTCGGCCAGCAGATGGTTGCGCGGTGCTGTCAGACCATTGTCTGATCTGTCACCAGAAGAGCACGCAGCTAACAGGCCAATACCCGCACATGCGGTAAGCAGGGTGCTGGTACGGCGGAACCCGGCAGGCACATGGCTGGCGGCGGGACGGCAGGGCATGAGACGACGAAGCATGGTGTCGGTACGGCTCCTTCAGCGCTGGGTATCCGTGTTTCCCGGTCGCCTTTGCAAATGTTCAGGTCTGGCTTCGGGGTTAAGAGAGTATTCTGCTTATCTCATATCCTTTCAGTTCTGTCCCGCCAAGCATTTGCTGGGGAGAGATGTTCAACCGCATACTGAAAACACGGGCAAGGCAGGAAAAATCATGCCTTACATACGAACACGCTATTGATGCTGAAGGGATAAAAGAGAGCTCAGCGTGTCACGGCAACACAGTTTAACCCCTGCTGTTTCAAGGACATGCAGATTGTGTCTGTCTGTGCGGATGGTAGGCCCGCCAAGCGTGAACGCCACACAGATTGCCCGCTGCTTTTAAGGGCAATCCGGTCTATGTGATCTTCCGCACCGGCCAGAGCAGGGGTGGATTGATGCGCCATCTGAATGGCGTGCTGTGCTCTCTCCTGCGAGGAAAATGCGCCAATTTGGATAATAGCGCCGCCAGAAGGTGTATTTTGCTGCCATACCATTGCTGGCCCAGAAACTGGCACAGTGTTTGCGGCCTGATAAGTTGGCGGTGTGTCTGTTACTGGCTGGGTATCAGCAGAAGATGATACCGGAATAGCACTGGTATCGGGGGCGGAAGGTGCTGGTGGCTGTATGTCATCGGTAATGGGTGGCGCGATCCCCGGTGAAGCAATGCTGGCAACTTGTTGAGCGGGTGCAACCGTTACAGCCGGGGTGGCTGTTGGGGTTTGCGTGTCTGCAATGGCAATCGCGCTAGCTGGCGTAATGGCGCTTGGTACCGGATCATTCAAGTGCGGAGAAACAGATGCCAGATAAGTTTTGGCATATGAGGGCAGGGCCGTGTGGCGTGAGCGGTGGTTTTCCATGCATTGTGGCCCGCAGCTATATGCGGCCAGAAAATCAGGAGAACCAAATCTGTCATACAGTTGGCGGATGTAACCACTGCCCGCCATAATGTTGTCGTGCGGATTATAGGGGTCAGAGCCAAGCTGGTACCGCTTGGCCAGTTCGCGGTAAGTGTCTGGCTTAATCTGCATCAGCCCGACGGCACCGTGCACAGAACGTGTCAGATGGCCATGCATATATTGGTGACCACCAGATTCCTGCTGCATCACGGCCCGGATCCATGCCTGAGGAATGGAAAAGCGGGTGGAGGCTTCCTGAATGTAAGGCCCCCATTTATCTACGGCGGGGCCGGGTGGATTATAACTGGAGCGCGGCTGGTTCGCACAGCCTGCCAGCATGGCAAGGCTGGCAAAAGCCATTAAAAACCGTTTTTGCTGACGCAATAAGACAGGCAAAGAGCAACCCATACGCAAAGACATGGCGCTTATGGTGCGCTGTGCGCCTGTGTGATGCAATCCTGATTTTATGCGAATAATGGAGAACTGGTATTTTACGGCGTTTTATGTGTTTGTGCCGCCACTTTACGGACCAGATCCGGGTTGGTTCGGCGGATCTGTCCTGCCCGTAAAACGCTTGCAGTGGAATAAGCTGGAGAAGCCACCCATTCTTGCAGAAACTGCAAGTCGGACAGGCTATCCCGTGTTTTATGCCCTGCGGGAATGTTTGTGTTCTGGTGTGTCATGTTTGGTGTCGTGTTAGGTTTACGCAACATGGCGCAGATCCTGTGCTTATCCTGTATTTATTGTTTGATTGTCAGACAAAGGCCTGAAAGAGGTTTTGGCCTTGCCCAGCTTTTGAAAAACAGGGCTTTGTAAGGCAATAAGATTATGTCAATTTCAAGAACAGAAGCGTAAAATAACTTTTTTATTATAATATACTTGGGCAGATTTTTCTTTGTGTTACAGGCGTTTTTTGTTCTGACTTTTCAAAATATCTGCTCCCAAAGTTTCCAGGGCCTGCCGTAAAGGGCCTTCTTCCAGTTCAGGAAGTGTGCAGGTTATTGCAGATTTTTGAGGTTTTCGGCGTTGTGGACGGGAGCGGATGCCCGCGGCTGGGTCTTGCACAAAGCGCAAGCGGTTTACCAAAGGTTCTCCACACCATGTGTTGATGCGTGCAATCAACGTATCTCCCAAATGCTGAAGCTCCATGGCAACGGGGCCAGCGCACGCAATGGTTAAAGTGCCAGCAGAAAGGCGGCGCGGGCTTGTAACCGCCGCATGTGCCGGGCCCACAACATCTGGCCACTGGTTCATCAACATAGCGCCTGTGGGAGAGCGACGGCGAAAAGCCGGTGCCGTTACAGCTGGTAGAAGTGCTGCAAGGCTGCGTAGGTTTCTGGCGCGCGGCGGAGGTGCTGCTTCTGGTTTTTGAGGGGTACGGCGTGTGCTGCGGCTTTTAGGTGTTACAGCCTTGCCGCCGTTGGCTTCCTTCTTCATAACTGCCTCCGTGACACATCCATCAGCCCACGCATTGCTTCATTGGTATGACCGACACCGCCGCACTTTGCCGTGGCGTGTTGTAGGCCAATCTCATCCAGATCCGTATCGGGTATGGCTGAGCGAGATCATGCTACAGCAGACCACTGTTAAAGCGGTTGCTCCATATTATCTACGCTTTACAGAAAAGTTTCCGACAGTGCAGGCCTTGGCAAGTGCTGATAGGGAAGATGTTTTGGCGGCGTGGGCCGGGCTGGGTTATTATTCCCGCGCTCGTAATCTGCATGCTTGTGCGCAGGCCGTGGTGGCTCTGGGCGGGTTTCCGCAAGATGTTCAGGGTTTACGTGCCCTGCCAGGCATAGGCCCATATACAGCGGCTGCGGTGGCGGCCATTGCTTTTGGTGTGCCTGTGGTGCCTGTGGATGGCAATGTGGAGCGCGTAACCGCACGCTTATTTGCCATTACGGCCCCCTTGCCGCCAGCCCGTAAAAAGTTGGCACAACTGGCCATAACGTTAAATGCGGACCGTGAAGCACAGGAGCGGCCATCCGACTTTGCTCAGGCTTTGTTTGATTTAGGTTCTTCTCTTTGCTCCCCGCGGGCACCGGCCTGTGGGTTGTGCCCATGGCAAGGCGAATGTGCGGCCTATAAACAGGGTATTGCAGCCGAATTGCCACGTAAGCTGCCTAAGGCAGAGCGCCCTGTACGTTTTGGCGCAGCTTTTCTTGCGCGAGATGCCGCAGGGCAAATTCTGCTGCGTAAACGAGCAGAGAAGGGGCTTTTGGCAGCCATGACAGAACTGCCCGGCACCGAATGGCGATTAAAAAACTGGAACGAAACAGAGATTCTGCAAGCAGCTCCATTTACGGCGGACTGGACGTTAGCAGGTCGTGTTAAGCATGTGTTTACACATTTTACCTTATATCTGGATGTGTATGTGGCCCAGATAAAACACTTTTCCAATCAGGCTGTGAGTGATGGTTTTTTAGTGCCCATGGAATGTGTGAAAGATACAGCGTTACCTTCTATTATGCAGAAGTGCTTTGAAAAAGGTTTGAGCTGTTTGAAAGAAAAGAAGCTATAAGTATGGTTTTTCATCATATCCCGCCTCAGCCACAGCATGCACAGGCCGCTCCGCGCGTTGGTATTCTTCTGGTTAATCTGGGTACGCCGGATGATACAGGATATCGGGCCGTGCGCCGTTATCTTTCCGAGTTTCTATCCGATCGTCGGGTGATAGAAGGGCCTCCAGCGCTTTGGCAACCTATCTTGCAGGGGGTGGTACTTACAACGCGCCCACGTAGGAGCGGGAAGGCCTATGCGCGCATATGGAACACGCATAAAAATGAAAGCCCTTTACGCACTTATACGCGCCATCAGGCTGAAGCGCTGAACGAGCGGTTTGCGGCACAAAACGTGCCTGTTGCGTGGGGGATGCGTTATGGTGCGCCTTCCATTGCGGAAGCGGTGCAGGAATTGCTTGAAAAAGGGTGTGACCGCATTTTGTGCATGCCGCTTTATCCGCAGTACAGTGCCACAACAACAGCAACAGCCAATGATCAGGTGTTTCGTGCGCTTATGCGTTTGCGTAACCAGCCTGCCATACGCACCCTTCCATCATTTCCGGATCAGCCAGCTTTTATTAAAGCTATTGCAGATTCTGTTCGTTTGGCAGAGGCAGAAGCCGATATTCCTTTTCAGATGGTTGTGGCGTCCTTTCATGGTTTGCCAGAAGAATATGTGCGCAAGGGGGATTCTTATCGGGCTGAATGTGAAAGAACTGTTGCAGCCTTACGCAAGGCTTTGGGGCGAGATGAAACCACCCTGCCCATGACATTCCAATCCCGATTTGGCCCAACCAAATGGCTGGAGCCTTATACGGCACCATTTATTGCCGGTTTGCCGGAAAAAGGCATTACCAGCATTGCTGTGGTAACGCCCTGTTTTATGGCGGATTGCTTGGAAACATTGGATGAAATCGGCAACGAAGTGCACGAAGAATTCATACAAGCTGGCGGTCAGGAGTTTACGCTGGTGCCGTGCCTGAATGATACGCCCGCCAGCATAGATTTGCTGGAGGATTTAGCGCGTCAGGAACTTGCTGGCTGGCTCTAAGGGTTTTTGCCACCGCGTTAGCGAGGCGTGGATCAGGGCTTTTTTATCCGGCTAAGGGTTTGGGTGCTTTTACGCGAGGTGCTGGTGTTTTATCTGGAAACAGGCATGGAGTTTTAGCATTGCAGCGCCAGCATTCAGGTTTTCTGGCTTTGCAAACGTATCTTCCCTGAAGAATCATCCAGTGGTGAGAAGGCTGGATCATTTCCAGCGGAATGCGGGTTTCCAGAGCTTTTTCTACAGCTTCCACAGTTTTGCCTCGCCCTAGTCCAGATCTGTTGGCCAAACGGAAAACATGCGTATCCACTGGTACGGTAGGTTTATGGAACGCAACATTTAGCACAACGTTTGCTGTTTTGCGGCCTACACCAGCCAGCTTTTCCAACTCATCCCGCGTACCGGGCACTTCCCCTTGATGATCTGCTACCAGTTGGCGGGAAAGTTCGACAACATTTTTGGCCTTGTTACGCCATAGCCCAATGGTGCGAATAAGTTTACCAACTTCTTCTTCCCCCAATTCCACCATGGCGGCTGGAGTAGGGGCGGCCTTAAACAAAGCGGGGGTCACGCGGTTGACGGAGGCATCTGTTGCCTGAGCCGAAAGCACTACGGCTACCAGCAGCGTAAAAGGTGTGGTGTAAAGCAGTTCCGTTTTAGCATCTGGCCATGCTTGGGAAAGATCTTTCAGAAAACTGTATATTTCCTGAGGTGTCATATCCCGTGGGGCAATAGCAGCAGGTCCATTGCTTTGATTTGCCGGAGCCTGTTTTTTGGCTGTTGTGCGTTTTTGCACACGCGGTTTATCAGTCGGTTTGCCTGAATTTACGGGTGCTGAAGTGGTGGGTTTTTTAACCATAAGGCAGTGTAACGCGTCTGCCCGTCTGGCGTCCATGCTGATGCGTATTCCGGATTTGCAGGGCTTTATGTCTCAGGATACACAGCGCATCGGTTCTGTTTTTCAGGTTTTTATCATGTCACAAACTTCAGAAAGTCATGTCAAATCCGGACGTAAGGCATCGCTTTTTGTAGATGTGCTGAAGTTTGTGGTGCGGCGCTGGGTGGCTTTTCCGTTGCCCTTAACCATAACAGCCGGAAGTATTCTGGCAGCTACAGTGGCCGATGTGCTTATGCCTCTGGCTGCGGGACGTTTGGTGACGGATGTTTCCGCTCCGGCTGCGCAGGCAGGCAAAGTGCATGATGCCCTATGGATGCTTGCTGCTATGGCGGCATGTGGGTTCGGGAATGTGTTGTTAAAGCGATATGCTTATTTGGGCATTACGCACCTAACCACTCAGGTCATGCAGAAAATAGGTTCAGAAGCTTTTGCGCATGTACAAAAGCTTTCCGCAGAATGGCATGCCAATACGTTTGCCGGTTCCACGGTTCGGCGCTTAACGCGGGGTATGTGGGCTGTGGATATGCTGGATGATACACTGCTTCTAATGCTGATACCCGAAGCATGCCTGCTGGTGCTTACAACCTTGGTGTTGGGGTGGCATTGGCCCTTTATGGGGGTTATTCTGGGTGTGCTTTCTGTTTTGTTTGTTGCGCTTTCCTGCACCTTAACCCTGCGTTATGTGGCGCCATCTGCGCGGGTTGCCAATGCGTGGGATAGCCGCATGGGGGCTGCTCTGGCAGATGCCATCACCTGCAATGCAGTTGTTAAAACTTTTGGCGCAGAAAAGCGCGAAGAAAGCCGCCTACAAACACTTATTTCGCAATGGCGAAAGGCCACCATTTATACTTGGTCCAGAGGGACAGATAGCGCCAATATTCAGGCCGCAGTTGTTATGTGTATGCGGCTTGTTCTGGCAGGCGCAGCTGTTTGGTTGTGGTGGCAGGGGCGTGCTGGCCCAGGTGATGTTGCCTATGTGCTGACCATGACATTTTTGGTGCAAGGCTACCTGCGCGATATTGGGCAACAGGTTTCTGTGGTGCAGAGATCTGTCAATGAAATGGAAGAATTGCTTGCGTTGTGGCGTACGCCTGCGGCGGTGGCAGATCCCGCTTATCCGCTACCCTTGTTGGTGAGTGCGGGGGAAATCTGCTTTGAACATGTCTCATTCCAATATCCGGGGCAGGAGCGGGCACTTTTTGCGGATATTTCCGTTACAATTGCTGCTGGTAGTCGGGTTGGATTGGTAGGGCCTTCTGGATCGGGAAAATCAAGTTTCATTAAATTGTTACAGCGTTTTTATGTGCCACAGTCAGGCAGAATTTTAATTGATGGCATAGATATTGCGCGTGTGCGCCAGTCTGATTTGCGGGAAAAAATTGCTTTAGTGCCGCAGGAAGCTGTGTTGTTTCATCGGAGTTTGGCGGAAAATATTGCTTATGGTCGGCCAGATGCCACACCAGAGCAAATCGCGCAGGCTGCTCAATTAGCCAATGCCGCTGGTTTTATTGATAGGCTACCAGAAGGATATCAAACGCTGGTGGGTGAGCGTGGCGTAAAGCTTTCAGGAGGAGAGCGCCAGCGCATTGCTATTGCCCGTGCCTTTTTGGCGGATGCCCCCATACTGGTGTTGGATGAAGCAACCGCCAGTTTGGATTCCGAATCGGAAGCGCTGGTGCAGGAAGCCATGGAACGCCTGATGAAAGGCCGCACCGTGTTGGTTGTGGCACACCGTCTTGCCACCGTTGTGGGGCTGGACCGGATTCTGGTTTTTGAGCACGGACAAATTGTAGAAGATGGCGCGCATGCTACGCTGATTCAGCAAAAAAATGGGCTGTATCGTCGCTTGTATGATTTGCAGTCCCTTTAAAAAGGGTAGTAGGGCAAAAAAGCCTGAAAATATGCAGATAAGGAGTTTATCGAGATTTTTATCTCTGGCGGAGGGGAAGGGATTCGAACCCTCGATACGACTTGACATCGTATAACGGTTTAGCAAACCGCCGCCTTCAGCCACTCGGCCACCCCTCCGCCGAAGAGTGCGAACATACACGACGTTTGCACCGCTGCTTTTAGGGGGTTCAACGCGTTCCGTCAAACCCCCTGAAAACTTATTTTTTTAAATTGTAGATTTTAGCCGTCTAACTGGGCTTTTAAGGCCGAATTGACCAAGGCAGGGTTCGCCTTGCCTTTGGTTTCCTTCATGACCTGCCCCACAAAGAATCCAAACAGCTTGTCTTTGCCGCCACGGTATTCAGCCACCTTATCTGCATGCTTTTCCAAAATGGCAGCAATGGCGGAATCAATAACTCCTGTGTCGGTCACCTGCCGCAGGCCTTTGCGTTCCACAATGGCATCCGGGCTATCACCCGTTTCCACCATGTCTTCAAACACTTCCTTGGCAATCTTACCGTTAATGGTGCCATCCGCAATCAGATCAAGCATTTTGCCCAAGGAAGCTGCGCTAACAGGGCTGGTTTCAATGGTGTTGCTGGTGCGGTTAAGAGCCGCAAACAGATCACCAATCACCCAGCTTGCCGCTAGCTTGCCATCGCGCCCTTTGGCCACGGTTTCGTAAAAATCAGCCACGGCCTGTTCTGCAACCAGCACGCCAGCATCGTAAGACGGAATGCCATAGTCTTTCTGGAAGCGGGCACGCTTTGCGTCTGGCAGTTCCGGCAGCTTAGATTTTAGATCATCCACCCACGCCTGTTCCACTACCAATGGCAGCAGGTCAGGATCTGGGAAGTAGCGGTAATCATGCGCATCTTCCTTGGAGCGCATGGTGCGGGTTTCACCCCGGCCCGGATCAAACAGGCGTGTTTCCTGATCAACTTCTCCGCCGTTTTCCCAGATTTCAATCTGGCGGGTGGCTTCCACCTCAATGGCCTGCATGACAAAGCGGATGGAGTTGACGTTTTTGATCTCGCAACGGGTGCGGAAAGGCTCGCCCGCTTTGCGCACGGAAACGTTTACGTCTGCACGCATGGAGCCTTCTTCCATGTTGCCATCGCACGTGCCCAGATAGCGTAGAATCTGGCGTAGCTTACGCAGGTAAGCCCCGGCCTCTTCTGGTTCGCGAATATCGGGTTCGCTCACAATTTCCATCAGGGCTACGCCTGCACGGTTCAGGTCCACAAAGGATTTTGAGGGGTCCTGATCATGTAGCAGCTTGCCAGCGTCTTGTTCCAGATGCAGGCGGGTAATGCCAATCTGGCGTGTTTCACCGCTCTGAAGTTCAATTTCGATAGAACCCGTGCCAATAATCGGGTGCTCGAACTGGCTGATCTGGTAACCCTGTGGCAGGTCGGCGTAAAAGTAGTTTTTACGGTCGAACCGGCTGAACAGGTTGATCTGGGCATTCAGCCCCAACCCGGTGCGGATGGCCTGCGCCACGCATTCCTTGTTGATAACAGGCAACATGCCGGGAAAGGCTGCGTCAACCAAGCTAACCTGAGTGTTCGGGTCTCCCCCAAATTTTGTAGAAGCACCAGAAAACAGCTTGGACTGGCTGATAACCTGTGCGTGCACTTCCAGCCCAACCACAATTTCCCACGGGCCGGTTTTACCTTCAATTACGTAGCTCATGCGCCTGCTCCCGCATGTACGGACGGAAGGTGCGTAAAGCCCGCCGCCGCTTCCAACGCGCCGCCAATAGACAGCACGGTTTCTTCATCAAAATGTTTACCAATCACCTGCAACCCTAGCGGCAGACCATTGCCATTAAGCCCCACCGGAACAGAAAGGGCAGGCACACCGGCCATGCTGGCGGGTACGGTAAAGATGTCGTTCAGATACATCTGCACCGGGTCATCCATGTTTTCACCCTGCGCAAAGGCAGCGGATGGCGCGGTAGGGGTAAGCAGCACATCTACGTTTTCAAACGCCTGTTCAAAATCGCGCTTGATAAGGGTGCGCACTTTCTGGGCTTTCAGATAGTAGGCATCGTAATAGCCAGCAGAAAGCACATAGGTGCCCATCAGGATACGGCTGCGCACTTCTGCCCCAAACCCTGCGGCGCGTGTGGCCTCATATACACCATCCAGTGTGGGGGCATCCTTACGAATGCCAAAGCGGATGCCATCATAACGCGCCAAGTTGGAGGAACATTCAGCCGGGGCAATAATATAATATGTGGTCAGGCCGTATTTGGTGTGCGGAAGAGAAACGTCCACAATCTCGCAGCCCGCTTCTTTCAACCACGCAATGCCCTTTTCCCACATGGCCACAACTTCTGCAGGCAGGTTGGGAGAACGATATTCTGTGGGAATACCCACGCGCAGGCCTTTTACGCTTTTGCCAACAGCTTTGCTAAACGCGGGAACAGGGCGGTTGGAGCAGGTGCTGTCTTTTTCATCAAAGCCAGCCATGGCTTCCAGCATCAGCCCGGCATCTGCCACGCTGCGTGTCATAGGGCCAGCCTGATCGAGCGAGCTTGCAAAGGCAATGGTGCCCCAGCGGCTGCAACGGCCATAGGTGGGTTTAAGCCCCACAATGCCACAATAAGCAGCAGGCTGACGGATGGAGCCACCTGTATCCGTGCCTGTAGCAGCAAGGCCCAGCCCAGCAGCAACAGCAGCGGAAGACCCACCGGAAGAGCCGCCCGGTACAAGTATAGCGGAGGGATCATCCTTGCGCTTCCACGGGCTTGCCACTGGCCCGAAAGCCGAGGTGATGTTGGCAGACCCCATGGCAAATTCATCAAGATTGGTTTTGCCGAGAAAGACCGCGCCAGCTTTTAGTAGGTTGGCCGTAACTGTGCTTTCATAAGGCGGCACAAAGTTTTCCAGCATTTTGCTGGCAGCCGTGGTGCGCACACCTTTGGTGCAGAACAGATCTTTTACACCAATGGGCAGGCCATCCATAAGCCCGGCAGTGCCTGCGGCATAGCGGGCATCTGCCGCATCTGCCGCAGCCAATACGGTTTCTTCAGGCAGCACGGTAATATAGGCGTTGAGCACCGGGTTGAGGCGGGCAATGGCGTCTAGTTGGGCTTTGGCCAGCTCCCGTGCAGAAAATTTGCGGGCGGCAAGCCCTTCACGCGCTTGGGTGAGCGTCAGTCCGGTTAGCATTATTCCACCACCTTGGGTACTGTATAGAAGGGGCCAGATGTTTCTGGCGCGCAGGCCAGCAGGGCATCACGGTAGTTGCCGTCTGTTACCTTATCTTCGCGCTGGCGCAGGGTTTCTGTTTCTGTCCCCACCATGGGGGGAACGCCTTCCACATCCACTTCGGCAAGCTGGTCAATCCAGCCCAGAATACCGTTCAGCTTCTGGCGTGCGGCTTCAAGCTCATGCTCTTCCAGCCCGATACGGGCCAGTTTGGCAATGCGGCGGGTGGTCGCAAGGTCTAGCGACATGAAAGCGGACCCCTCTTTTCTTGATCTCAATAGGAAGAAAGCACCTAGCATAATCGCGCGAAAGGCAACATACCGTCCGTATGACACTGCTTAGCCTGACAGACCTTGTTGCAACCCTGCCCAGACACGCACGCCTGCTAGGGATAGACCCCGGCAAAAAGCAGGTGGGGTTAGCGCTTTCCGATGTTTCCCGCATGGTGGCCTCACCATTTCAAACAGTAAAGCGCGGAAAATTAGGGCAAATGGCCAGCTTTATTCGTGATCTTGCTACAGAACACGAAATTGGCGGTATGGTTGTGGGAATTCCCCTTTCTTTGGATGGATCCTTTGGGCCAGCCGCACAGGCCAGTCGAGATTGGGCGCTTGCGCTTTCGGAGCAGACAGGTTTGCCCGTGTGCCAGTGGGATGAGCGTCTTTCCTCATCCGCAGTGAATCGTATGCTTATTGATGAAGCCGATCTTTCCCGTGCGCGGCGGGCAGAAATGGTGGATCGGCTGGCTGCGGCATATATCTTGCAGGCTGCGCTGGATTCTTTGCCGCGTTAAAGCGTGTTGGGCGCTGCTGCCACGGATGTGGCGTACATTTGCCATAAAGCCTTTGGATACTTACCTTTAATGATAAGGTTTTCACTTAAGAGGATGTATTTCGTGTCTAATTATTCTTTTCGGACGGCCGCTACAACTCTGCTGGGTGCTGCCATGTTTGCTCTGAGCCTGCCTTGCGCTCACGCTGAAGAAGGTGTGCTGGGTCGCGCGTGGGATAACACCCGCGAAGGAACCGAGCATGCTTGGAACAAGACCAAGGAAGGTACGAACAAGGCTTGGGAAAAGACAAGCAACGGCACAGAAAAAGTGTGGGACAAAACCAAGGACGGTTCCCGCAAAGCTTGGGACAAGACCTCCGAGGGCAGTGAAAAGGCATGGGATAAGACCAAAGAAGGCACCCATAACGCGTGGGATAAAACCCGCGAAGGAACCGAAAAAACTTGGGACAAGACCAAGGAAGGTTCTCATAAAGTTTGGAACAAGACGAGCGAAGGCACTGACAAGGTTTGGGATAAAACCAAGGATGGTTCTCGCAAAGCTTGGGACAAAACAAGTGAAGGGACAGAGCGCGCTTGGAACAAAACCAAGGAAGGCACAGAGAACGCTGCGCACGATGTTGGCCGGTGGGGCCAGAAGACGTTCTCTGACGATAAAAAATAACGCTGCATAACGGCACAAAAAAGCCCGCGCTACCTTTGAGGGTAGGCGGGCTTTTTTGTTATTTTTGATGGAAACAGAAAGGCTTAATGTTTGATATGTGATGCTTTACGCATTTTTAAATTGAGTAAAGCTTGAAGTAATTTGCGAAAAGATTTTTGTATTTGCAGCCAATATGCACCAAATGCTGTCATTCTGGCCTCCTGCTTTTCTTAGTCATTATTTCTAAGAATAAGCAGGAATGATGGCCTGACTATGACATTACATTTAGGGTGACTCCTTATGAATGCTATAAATTGGTAACAGAACAAAAAAGGCGGCCCGGGAAGGGCCGCCTTTTTGCTTGAAATACTGCAACAAAATGCAGATCAGGCTTTTGCTTCTTCCAGTAGAATCTGTTCGATAATATCCAGACCCTCATCAACCAGTTCATCAGATGCGGTCAGCGGTGTCAGAATACGGATTGTTGCGCCCTGCACACCACATGCCAGCAAAATCAGACCTTTTTCACAGGCGCGGGCACATAGTTTGGAACCAAAACCCTTGCGTTGTTCCACACCCGCATGGCGTTCCAGAATATCAAAAGCAACCATTGCGCCCAGCCCACGCGGCATGCTGATAGGCAGCATATCTGTGCGCTTATGCCAGCTTGCAATACGGGCCTTCAGGCGTTCACCCATGTTATTGGCACGGTCAAGCAGCTTTTCTTCCTCAATAATGTCCAGCACGGCCAAACCTGCTGCACAACCCAGAGGGGCACCTGCATATGTGCCGCCCAAACCACCCGGAGGAACAGAATCCATCAGTTCTGCACGGCCAATCACACCGGAAAGTGGAAAACCACCTGCCAGAGATTTAGCAATGCACACCAGATCTGGTTCTACGCCGGAATGTTCAATTCCAAACAGCTTGCCAGTACGGGCAAAACCACTCTGCACTTCGTCGGCAATCAGTTTGATGCCGTGCTGATCACAAATAGCGCGGAGCTGCTTGAGCAGTGCTGTAGGGGCAACCCGGAAGCCACCTTCCCCCTGCACGGGCTCAATAATAATAGCAGCCACATTGTTGGGGGAGATATCAGCCGCAAATAGGAAGTGCAGCATTTTCAAGCTGTCTTCCACCGTGATGTCATGATTATCGGGGAAAGGGATGTGGTACACTTCGCCCGGTAGCGTGCCAAAAGGTGCTTTGTAAGGCAGTACTTTACCCGTAAGCGCAGAAGCTAACAGTGTGCGGCCATGGAAGCCACCGCAGAACGCAATGACACCGTTACGGCCTGTTGCAGCGCGAGCAATTTTTACGGCGTTTTCTGTTGCTTCTCCACCCGTGGTGAAGAAAATGGTTTTGGCATCGCCAGAAAACGGGGCGCGGGCGTTCAGCTTTTCGGCCAGCTCAATATAGGGCTCGTAAGCAGAAACCTGAAAAGCTGTGTGGGTAAAGCGATCTAGCTGCTTTTTAACAGCATCCATCACTTTTGGGTGGCGGTGGCCAACGTTCAGAACGGCAATGCCGCCTGCAAAATCAACATAGCGTTTGCCTTCCACATCCCATAGTTCAGCATTTTCTGCGCGATCTGCAAAAACGGGGGTGGAGGTGGCAACACCGCGTGGCACAGCATGGGTGCGGCGGTTCAGAAGGTCTTTATTCGTGGCCATTAATACGGGCTCCCGGGAACTATGTTGCGGGCAAAGTTATTTCTGTTCCGTAAAATGTTTCACACAGGAGGGGGAGGAGATTTTTTGTTGCCTCTGTGGTGATAAAAGGTCACCACTCTTTGAGAGCATATATACCGTTCCGCACAATGCTTAGCTGCCATTAGGGCAGAGAGGGGGTGTTCTGCGTTTCCAGTTCCACCTGTTCCAAAAGCCAGTTTCGGAATGTGATGAGGGATTTTTTCTCCCACGTGGCTGTGGACGCGCGCAGAAGATAAGCCCCCAAAGCTACTTCTCGCAGTGGGGTTTGCGTTGGTTGCACCCGCACCAGATGGCCTGTTTCAAGATCATTCCCCAGCAGGAAAATATTGCCCAAAGCAATCCCTTCTCCCGCGCGGGCAGCAGCCAGTGTGATGTGGGCCTGCCAAAGGCGCGTTGCGGCAGGCAGTTTTGTGCAGGCAACATTCTGCGCATGAAACCAAAGTTTCCATTCGGCTTCATCTTCTTCCTGCAACAAGGGTGCGCGGAGTAAATCTGCTGTTGTGCGGGGCTGTCCTCCCAGTTCTGTCAGGCAGAGGGGGGCAGCTACCGGAAAAACATCAGGCCGGGCAATAATCATGCTGCGTGTGTTGCGGGGTTCTGCTAACGGCGCATCATCTCGCACATAGCCGATATGAGCATGATTATCTGTTTCCACGCCGGTAACATGGAACGCCGTGTTGGCATCTACCGGGCGCAGCATAATTTCTAGTTGAGGATGTGCGCGCCGAAAAGTGGAAAGCCGTGGTAGCAGCCAATGGTAAGCAAAACCATGCGCACAGGTAATGGTAAGGGGCGGCGTATGGTTGCGAATATCTGCCGTAGCTGTGGCCAGTTCTTCTAATAGTGGGGTTATGCGGGAATAATAGGTGTGGCCTGCTAATGTAAGGGTGCCTGTTTCCTTATCCCGCAAAGGGGTGCCCAGAATATTTTCCAGATCTCGAATATGGCGGCTGATGGCTGCGTGATCCACACGCAGCTCTGCTGCGGCGCGTCTAATTCCGCCTGTGCGTGCAAACGCCGTAAAGGCGTTGAGCATGGCAAGAGGTGGAATGCGGTATCGTTGGTCCATAAGCCGCCAGTCAGGGGTAAGGTGTGGAGGAACTGGTGGGTTAAAATGCGGCTGCTGGCAAGAGTTATCCATGCAATTCAGGCAAAGATTGAAATGTGAGGCAAAAATAAGGTAAGGGTTGCGCCATCTTGCAACGGTCCCGCGCAAGCGGGTTTGAAAGGGAATGCCGGAGGTTCTGTATCAGAACCAAGTCGGCAACTGCCCTCGCAACTGTAGGCGGAGAGCATATTACTCCTTGGTCGCTTTAAAGTGGCAGCCACTGATGGCAGCATCGGGAAGGCTGAGTAACGTGCGATGACCCGCAAGTCAGGAGACCTGCCGTTGTTGTCTTGTTTAACCGCCGGGCGAGGGAATCGGAGGTGGATAGTGTACTATGCTTACTCCTCTGCCTTTGGCAGGTTTTTCCTTTAATTCTTCCTGTTGTTTTGCCTTCACGCTGCACGGTGAAGCGTAACAATGCCTATCTTTACAAACAGAACTTGGAAGAAATTTCCGTATTCTCTGCATTGCTTGCTTCTGGCCGGAGGTGTGTTGGGCAACTTGCCTGCCTTAGCGCATGGTGAGGAGACGCAGATTGAGCAGGATCGTCGTCGGTTAGGCAATTCTGGGCCTTTGATTGAACAGATTGACCCGG
>NZ_VHOP01000022.1:0-78612 GCF_008704325.1 Acetobacter sp. DmW_125128
CCCACCATAATATAACGTCAATCCCTAAAATCAGAAAAAATGTAACCACCTGAAAATAAACAATATCCTTACAAACACCCGATTCCTAGCAGAACGACCACAGCCTCAAAAATGGCAGTTTTCCTAGGTTACCGTGAGATTACCTTTCTGTAGCGCTTTTAAATAAACTGAATTTTCTGCCCTAACGGCGCACCTGATTTCAGGTTACACACGCTTTATTCCCTATTTGCAGGAGAAATTTTTATGCCTTCCTCTCCTCGAACAATCTATCTTTCGACTGCCTTGCTCGTTTCCCCTGCCAAAAACATTCTATTGGTTCGGAAACAGGGAACGCACTTTTTTATGCAACCTGGCGGCAAGCGTGAAACGCATGAAACACCAGAGCAAACACTGGAACGCGAACTACAGGAAGAAATATCGCTGACAGTTTCTGTTTCTGCACAAAACCATATTGGCCGCTTTCGTGCTCCAGCGGCCAATGAACCCGACCACATTATTGAAGCCGAACTATTCCAATTGCCTATTCAGACAGAAATGCTTTCACCCGCGGCCGAGATAGAGCAAATTATATGGATAAACCCTTTTAATTTTGCGGATGATCTGCCTTTGGCGCCATTTACAAAGGACACCGTTATCCCACTAGCACGCACTTTACTTTCTTGAGCATTCATTAGGTTCATTTCAAACCATGTTTCTACGCCAGCTTTCTTATTTGATTGCCCTAGACAAATATCGCCATTTTTCACGCGCGGCAGAGCATTGCGGTGTTTCTCAACCCGCGCTTTCTGCTGGGATACGTCAGTTAGAAAGCGAGCTGGGAATTACCATTATAAATCGGAACAGGCGCTTTAATGGTCTGACGGAAGAAGGCCAACGTGTTCTGGCATGGGCACGCCAAACGGTTTCAGACTTAACTAATTTGCGCCAAGAAGCTGCCTTTGCTCAGGATGTTGCCGGTGGTTCCTTAGCTATTGGCATTATGCCCCCCACCATGCAGGTAATACCATTACTGATAGAGAGCCTGAGAGCCGCTATTCCGGCTTTACATGTAAGCATCACGGTTTATTCCAACGCTGAAATTTTACACCAACTCAGAGAACACCAGATCCAACTTGGCCTGATGTATCTGGATCAGATTCCCCCAGAAGGACCTTTTGATACGCACACCCTCTATCAAGAACAGCACGTATTAGCTGCTGGCGAGGGCATAACACTACCTCACACGCGCCATTGTTCATGGGAAGCAATCAGCCGGTTGCCTTTGGGGCTTCTCAACCCACAGATGCGTAGTCGGCAATTTATAGATGCTGCGTTTCGTGATGCGGGCATAAGACCCCATATCATGCTAGAAACAAATGCTATGGAACTCCTGCATACAGAAGTACTTGCCAGCCGCCTTGCAACAATCTTGCCGGTGGCGGCTCTTCCTGAACGGAGCAGCATATTACAAACACGCTTGTTAGAAAATCTGCCCACCCCTGATGTCGGCATTGTGCGCTTGCAACAAACTATTATGCCCACCCTATCCATGCGCGCCTGGGAAATTTTACAGAAGTTGGATTTTCACCACTCTTACTCTATCTAAAATGTTCACTGAATTTGTTGTGTTTTCATCATAAATATTACTTATGATATAATTACAACAAACACTTGGACGGCTGTTTTTGTATCCGGCAGCGTGCGTTTTCCGACCTGCAGGAAACGTTATGCGCACACTTACCGCCGCAATAGGGCAACCTTTTAACAAATCAGCTTTAGCGTGGCTGCTGGCACCTAGCGTGCCAGATGTTCTGTTCGCACTCCGTACCGCGAGTGCGGCCTGCCTCTCGTTGCTAATTGCCATGTGGATGGAGCTAGACAGCCCCCAATGGGCACCATTGACTGTATGGGTGGTGGCTCTTTCCTCCCGCGGGGAAAGTCTTTCAAAAGCACGGTGGCGTATTGTTGGCACGCTTATTGGCTGCTGCGCCGCTTTTGTATTGATTGCAGCATTTCCCCAAGAACCCGGCCTATTTTTTTGCAGCCTTGCTCTGTGGATTGGCGTGTGCTGCGGATTGGCAACTTTTGGCACCGGTTACCGTGCCTATGGCTTGCTGGTTACCAGTTTCACTTCAGCCATTGTGGCATCTGGCGCCATTATGCAGCCAGACAATATCTTTGATATCGCTATGGCCCGTAGTTCCTACATTATCTTGGGAATTGTGTGTGAGGCCACTTTGGCCGTGGTGTTTATGCCGGGCTTGCAGGAACAAGCACAAAAACGCCTTTTAGAGCGCCTGAGCACAACCCTGCTCAGCACAAACCAAAGTATTGCTTCACTTATCCATCGCCCTCGCGCCATCACACTGGAGCCAGCATTATCTGCACTTCTCAATGCCAATGCGCGCGCAGAATATGATGCGCTGGAAATGGGCCCACATTCTCATGCCGCAGATCACGCACGCGCTGCTTTTGCAGGCATGATTACCATGCTGGCCCGCGGATATGGCCTTGCCCTAACGCATCAACTCACACCAACAAACCATACCATGTTGGCTGATGAAGCTGTAATCCGCCAGCATATTCAGGCTTGTATGCACCCAAAATCAGGAGATCATTTCCGCTTCAGGTTGCAATCTCGCAGGCATGCCGTAGAGGCAATGGATAACGGTATCCGGGCCTGCTTGGGTATTCTAGGGGCCTGGCTTGTCTGGGAAGTGACAGCATGGCCCGCAGGCCCAACGTTTTTTTCTTTTGTTTCTCTCGTATATGGCTTGCTGGCTACGCGTGAAAATCCGCTTTTAGCGGCAGCTCCTTTTTTTAAGGGTGCTTTATGGTGCGGGTTAATTGCTGCTTTGTACGCGTTACTTGTTATTCCCGCCATAACGGCACCAGAACTTCTGGTTCTGCTACTGTTTATTCCAATGATTATTGGTGGACTGGCCGCGCGCCACACACAAACAGCAGGATATGCTTTTTCATTCAACATGTTCCTGCCAGTGCTGCTAGGCCCTGCCAATCAGGGACGATTTGATGAACAATCTTTTTTCAATACTACCCTAGCGTTTCTGGGCGCTGTGTTATTCACCCGGTGGACTTTTCTGATTATCTTTCCATTCCGGCTTGATTCCCACATGCGCCGCACACGCCGATGGATTGAAAAAAGTCTGAACCATCTGGCACGCACGGGTGATAAAACCCAACCCCATATCTGGCTTTCCAGAAATGCCGAAAGCCTTGTGAGAATTATCAATACCTCTAAAGCTCTCCCTCAGGAAAAGACGGAGCAGTATATTCAGGAACAAATCTTATACATGGTGAAAGGCCTGTATCTGATTTTTCTACGGGATACTGTGAAAGACAAAACGTTTCCCGATGCCTTAAAAACCGAACTCAAAAAAATCCTTCGCATCTGGGCATCTGGCAGCTCCATGCGCATGCAACAAACTCAGGATCTTCTAAATAGACTGAAACAGAAAGATGTCATTCCGTCTGCTCCAGACCAAGCGCTCATACAAAAAATATGCACATATCTGCATGTTCTGGCTGCCCCCATGAAATAATGGTTTTTCAGCCCTGTTCACGGTCTTACATATTTGGTGCTGAGACACTTACTGCCCGAGAGAATGCGCCGTATGCCCAAACCTAAAAACGACACACCAAACACAGATCGGGCAACCCAACGGGCATCTTCCTCTCAAACAGGAGCCAACTTGGGAAGTGGCGCGGGTATTACCGTATTTTTGGGTTTTATCGGGTTTATTGCTTCCCCACGCGCAAGCCTGCGTAGCTTGTTAGAAGATGCAAAAGACCATTACCGACGCAAAAAATAGCCAATCATTTCAAAGGATGGTGGACCCGGCGCGATTCGAACGCGCGACCTTTGCCTTCGGAGGGCAACGCTCTATCCAGCTGAGCTACGGGTCCGTGCGCCTTCCCTAACGCAATTCAGGGGTATTTGCCAAGCCTCTATCTGCATTATCCTGATAACTTCCCGTAGATAGATTTTTTTCTTATTCTGAGTCTGTCATTCTGTCTGGATGAATTTAACGCGCCAAACTATCCAACCATGAGGCCGGAAACCACTTTCCCTCTGTCTTTGCCGGGTTTTGTGCTTGCCATGCACTGGCGGCAACATCTCCGCCTGATGGTAAAAAGCTGTCTGGCTGCGTTATCCAGGTCAGCATGTCCTGCATCACCTGTTTTCCGTTCTTGTCACGCAGCAACAAATGATGCCCGCCAGAAATCAGGTCCAACCGTGTGCCTTTGGGCAGAGTTTCCCATACCTTAGCCATTGCCTTGGAAGGCACGAGTTGATCTTTATCTCCATACACACAGAGCAACTGCCCTTTCATTTGCGGTGCTGCCGTGGCTGCCTGTTTCATCAAGCTTACCAACCCACGTAAAGCCTCAAGCTGGGTGGCTCGCAGAGTAAGCGGGTCAAAATACAGGCGCAAAAGAGCTGCCGGATTATCACTTGCCACCACGTGCACGGGCAGTTCTTGCCCCGTTACCAAATGGTGCGGAAAAAGCGTTGCCAGAACATCCAGTGGAATATCGGCCCCAAGCCCCAGATTCCACACAGCAGGTGCCAACAGCAATGTGCCTGCAACAGATGGTGCATCCGTGCCAGACATCAAAAGCATGAGAATAGCGCCACCCATGCTTTCGCCCGTAAGATAGAGCGGTATTTGCGGGTTTTCTTGCTGAAGAATGGCAATTTCCTCCCGCACATCCTGCACCATGCGGTCTGAACCTGCCCATTCTCCACGGTTTGGGGCTTCTCCAAACCCGCGTTGGTCTGGGGCCACCACAGTTATGCCCTGCCCGGCAAAAAATGGTGCAGGTTGCTCCCATGCATCACGGCTATCATTAAACCCATGCAGCGCAAGCAATATGCCACGAGGTTGTCCTTGTGCCTGCCATACGCGCGCAGGAAGATCTGCACCATCCGACAGTGTAAACATACGGTCAGGCGGAACCAACCGGGCGGCTGCCGCAAAGCGTGGGGGAGGCTTGGGGGGATCAGGAAGTTTCATGCTACATCCTGTCATACTCAAAAACACAACCAGTAATGCGCAGCAATAGCGACCATGCTTGCTCACGCGCATGGGAAGATAAGAAAGGTGCAAAACCACAGCCCACCCAGCTATCATGCACACAGCCTGCACATGTCTTTCATTTAGGCATCATAGCAAAAAGGGGATACCACACCTATGTTGATACAACTTGCCAACCCTGTGCCACACCCCAAACTGGGGCATGTTGAAACCATTATGGTGGACAAACGCAAAATTGCCTGTGATGGCGGCTTAAGCGAACTTGGACACCCCCGTGTATGGCTGAAAATTGGCGGACATCAAACTGTATGCCCCTATTGTTCACGCCTGTTTGTGCTGCAACCAGATGCCGAAGGACAGGCAGAACACTAACTGCTTTTTCTGCATCCTTTGCTTTCACCAACAGCAGGTTACAATTACAGGCAAGTTTGGCCTATGCTGCGCGCTCCTTATCGCAGAATGCACCATGAGTTTGCCTGTTATGTCCTTCCCACGTCTTACTGCTTCTGGCCTATCTCATTCTCTTACCTGGATGCAGGCAAGGCGGAACAGGCATGGCTTTACAGGCTGGCGGTCTGGGTTTGTGGCCATTTTGATGATGGCATGTGTTTTTTCCAGTGCTTCAGCAATCGCAGCGGAAAGCCCACAGGTTAAAACCGGCCATAGCATCGCAAGCCTGATAACAGCATCTGATACCGCTGATGCCAGTGCTCCCTTACACATTGCCTTGCGGCTTCAGCTTCAAAACGGTTGGCATACCTACTGGCAAAATCCGGGAGATGCGGGAGATCCGCCAACTATCACCATAAATGCTGATGGCGCACTGCAAGGCAGCACGCAAATCATCCATTGGCCGGTACCTCAGCGCATTCCCGATTCTTCGTTAATGTCTTACGCCTATACAGGCGATGTTATTTTGCCTTTGGATCTTCCCCTTCAGACCGCAGACCAGAAATCAGACAAAATAAACATTAAGGCACATGCAAACTGGCTGGTGTGCGAGCACGTCTGCGTGCCAGAGGAAGCTGATCTTGCGCTTACGCTGAATAAAGGCTCTCCAACGCCCTCCGCTCAAGCACCTTTATTTGAGCAAACCTCACAGCACATGGCTGTGCCCTCACCTTACACGGCAACATTTTCCTCCAACGGTATTTTACAGCTGACTGGCAAGGATCTGAGCCCCACATCCGTATCCGATGCGTGGTTCATGCCAGAACAGCAGGGAAAAATTGCCGAAGCTGCCGAACAAAAATCCACTATCCGCAATGGCTCTGTCACACTGCACCTTAAACCGACTGCGGATTTTTCTGCCCTACGGTTCTTAGCTGGCATTGTGGTTTTGAAGGACAAAGCGGGCACAGAACGGGCACTGCAAATAAATGCCACCCATAGCGCATTAACTGATACACCAGAAAATACGCTCGCTGCTTCCCCCAGCTTTATACAGCAAATGCTGTTTGCCTTTATAGGCGGCATTATCCTCAACCTGATGCCATGCGTCTTTCCCATTCTGGCCATGAAGGCTTTAGCGATCACCCGGCTAGGCCATGCCGCAAAGCGGGAACAGATCCTAAGTGCATCCTGTTACGCGGTTGGGGTTATTGGCAGTTTTACCCTTCTGGGCGCAATCATGATGGCAGCACGTCTTACAGGTGCTGCAACGGGCTGGGGCTTTCAGTTTCAATCCCCTCTTTTTGTGGGGATGGTCTGTTGGCTCCTTTTTGCCATGGCCCTGAATCTTCTGGGCGTATTTTCTTTTTCTGCCGTTTCTATCAGCAGTGCACCACATACGCGCCACAGCTTGTGGAATGATGTTTTAACAGGCGTACTTGCTGTTGTTGTGGCCTCACCTTGCACCGCCCCTTTTATGGGCGTGGCTATTGCAGGAGCACTTTCTGGCCCCCCAATTGCTGGGCTTACCGTATTTGCCGCACTCGGTCTGGGGTTGGCGCTGCCTTATCTGTTGATTGCAGCTTACCCTTCCTGCGCCAGAATGTTGCCCCGCCCCGGCGCATGGATGGTTTATTTGCGCCAGTTTCTGGCATTCCCCCTGTTGGCATCCTGCGTGTGGTTGCTATGGGTTGCCACGCTGGAAGGTGGTGCTTCCATAATTGTGCTGCTTGGGTCTGGTATGGTGCTTTTAGGTCTGGCTGCATGGGTTTATGGTTTGGCCCAAACGCACCAGAACACATTATCTGATCGCAAACGCTTTGCCCTACACGGCTTGGCTTTATTGGCATTGCTTGGCGCATTATCCATGCTGCCCATATTACGGCAACAAACTGCGGCTCCTTCTTCCGCACAAGGCATGTCTTTGCCTGAAGGCGTAGAAGCTTTTTCCGCCACTAAACTGCAAACCCTACATGCCAGCAAAAAAAATGTGTTTGTAGATATGACGGCTGCCTGGTGCATTACCTGTTTGGTAAACGAACGCGTGGCGTTAGATGTGCCGGAAGTGCGCGAAGCCTTCAAAACCCAGAATGTCACCCTGTTGCGCGGAGACTGGACGACACATGATGCCGCTATTACGGCTTTCCTACGCCAACATGGGCGCGATGGCGTGCCTTTTTATCTGTTCATTCCAGCTAACGGAACGCCCGTAACACTGCCACAAGTGCTCACACCGGGGTTGGTTATGAAAACCATCAGTTCCGCACATTAATGTTGTATGGAACCTGAAAACACATTGATCACCAACACCCCGGCCATAATCAGGCCAATGCCAATAAGGGCCGGTGTATCCAGCATCTGTTTGAAAAACAAAGCGCCAATAGCAGAAACAAGCACAATGCCAACCCCGCTCCAAATGGCATAAACAATGCCTGTTGGAATGGTTTTGAGCGGAATGGACAGAAAATAAAAGGCACACCCATACGCTGCCAAGCTGGCAATAGCGTATCCCCAGCGCGCAAACCCATGCGAGGCTGTGAGCAAGGATGTGCCGATCACTTCAGATACAATGGCGATTGCCAAGTATAAGGTGGGTTTGGAAACCATTGTATCTAAGCCTTGCCCTTAGCTGATTTTTTCAATGCCCCCCATATATGGGCGCAAAACATCCGGTACGGTCACAGAGCCATCTTCGTTCTGATAGTTTTCCATTACCGCAATAAGGGTGCGGCCTACAGCAAGGCCAGAACCATTCAGCGTATGCACAAAAGCAGGTGCGGCCCCTGCCTGTGGGCGATAACGGGCGTTCATGCGCCGGGCTTGAAAATCCCGCGTATTGGAGCATGAAGAAATTTCCCGCCAAGCATCTTGCCCCGGCAACCATGCTTCCAGATCAAAGGTTTTTGCTGCACCAAACCCGGTATCTCCAGCGCATAGCAGCATACGACGATATGGGATATTCAGCTTTTCCAGAACTTTTTCTGCACAGCGCGTCATACGCTCATGCTCAGCATCACTTTCTTCTGGCGTGGTGACGGAAACCATTTCCACTTTTTCAAACTGATGCTGACGGAGCATCCCGCGCACATCGCGCCCGGCGGCCCCTGCCTCGCTCCGAAAGCATTGGCTTAGCGCTGTCATACGCAGCGGCAGTGCCGAACCTTCCAAAATATCCCCAGAAACAGAAGCCGTAAGCGGCACCTCTGCTGTGGGAATAAGCCAGCGGCCATCTTCCGTGCGAAAGGATTGATCTGCAAATTTTGGCAGTTTGTCTGTTCCGTACATGGCATCATCATTCACCATGACGGGCACCTGCGTTTCCGTATATCCATGCTCTGTCACATGCAAATCCAGCATAAACTGGCCCAAGGCACGTGCCAGACGGGCAATACCGCCACGCAGCACAACAAAACGTGAGCCAGAAAGCTTGGCGGCTGTTGCAAAGTCCATCTGCTTCAACGTTTCGCCCAGCTCAAAATGTTGCTTGGGTGTAAACGTAAAGGCAGGCTTTGTGCCCCATTCATGCTGCACCACGTTTGCGCTTTCATCCGGGCCTTCTGGCACGGTGGCATCCAAACGGTTTGGCAGGTTGGCGAGAAGGGCTGTGCTTTCACGACCCAGTGTATTAACCTGTTCTTCCAGCGCTTCCATTTCTGCGCGCAAGGCCAAACCTTCGGCCTCCAGATCACTGCTATCGCCACCACTCCGCTTTAGTGTGCCAATTTCACGCGCCAGCGCTTTCCGGCGGCCCTGCTTTTCCTGCAACACAGTTTGTGCTTGGCGGCGTTCTTCATCCCATGCCAGCAGCCGAGCCGAAACTGGCTCAATCCCGCGGCGGGCAAGATCAGCATCAAAAGCAGCGGGATCAGCCCGCAGGGCGCGAATATCATGCATGGGTTAGGGAACCTCCTGCTGGGTGTTGGATGTATCTTCCGCTTGGCTCGCCTTAAACTTAGGTTCAACCAAGCGCGCGCAGATAATGGAAATTTCGTAAAGTAAGACCAAAGGCACGGCCAGACCGATCTGGGTAATGACATCTGGCGGCATCAGAATAGCAGCAATAACAAAGGCACCTACAATGGCATAGCGGCGGAAACGGCGCAGCATATCCGCCGTAACAATGCCCACACGCGCCAGAAGCGTAAGCACCACCGGCAATTCAAACGCCACACCAAAAGCCATGATCAGTTTCATAACCAGAGAAAGGTATTCGGAAACCTTGGCTTGCAGTTCAATCTGCACCCCATCATGCCCAGCGCCTGCTGTTTGGAACGACAGGAAGAAACGCCACGCGATGGGAAAAATAAAGTAATAGGCCAAAGAGGCCCCAACCAGAAATAGAATGGGCGTTGCAATTAAAAAAGGTGCAAAAGCGCGTTTTTCCGATCGGTAAAGGCCGGGGGCTATAAAAATCCATGCCTGCATGGCCACAACGGGAAAAGAGAGGAACGCCGCCCCAAAAAACGCCACACGGATATAGGTAAAAAATGCCTCATACAGTGCCGTATAAATAAGATGTGGCTGTTCACCCTGCTGGCGCATAATTTCGCCCAACGGGCGCGCCAGAAACAGATAAATATCACCCGCGTAGTGGTAACACAGCGCAAAACACAGAATAAAAGCCGCTCCTGCCCACAATAAACGGCGGCGCAATTCCAGCAAATGTTCGATCAACGGCATTGGCTGATCGTGAATAGGATCTTCCCCCACGGTTTCATTCTCGTTCATGGTTGATAATCCACCACCTGCTGTTCTGGCTCAGCCCCTTTCGGCTGCTCTGGCTGCATATCCATATCCTGCTGCCATGCCGGTTTACTTGGGCCAGATACGCTCCCCAATCTTTCACCCGGCGCCACACTGCGCCCACCGTGCATGACGCGCACTGGAGGCAAAAATGCTGGCGGATGCAAGCGTTCCTGCTCCTTCAAAATGCGGCGCACAATATTGGGCGGCAATTCTGGCGGGGCACTAGCAATATCTTCATCTGTTACGGCTGGTTCATATGTACTGGGCACATAAGCCGAAACATTGGTTGTGCTTTGTGTGCTGGAAGTTGGCATATCCAATGCACGAGGGCCCGCAGGAATATGCTGTTCAGCAATTTGTGGCGGAGGTGCGAAAGAACTGCTTAACGTACCATCCGAATCAATGGCCTTCATGATCCGATTACGTACGTTGAGGTTTTTGAGGTCTCGGACTTGATCGCGCACTTCTGTCAGATCAGCTTCACGCACCATCTCATCAACGTGAGATTGAAACTCCCCAGCCAGTTTACGTGCCTTTTTTACAGCTCCAGCCAGCCCACGAATGGCCACGGGCAAATCCTTCGGGCCGATCACGACCAGAGCCACGGCGCCAATTAGCGCAATTTCAGACCAGGCAAAATCAAACATGGGCAGTTCCGTTGCTGCACGCACCGCACGGGAAAAACAAAAACGCCCGCACAACCAGATGCAGAGTATCTATCACGAGCCTTCTGGCGCGGGAACACGCGGTTTTACGCTTTCTTCCGCAACCTTTGGCGTTTTCTCTGCCTGCGCATCTGTATTTTCAGCACCTTCAACTGGATCAGCCTCAGCCTGTAGCTCACTATCCAGCACGGCATCAGCATCTGACGTATTGAGGGTATGCTCTGTTTGGTCTGCGGCCTCTTCCTCGCCCTTTGCAAACGTAATTTCGGTTTGAGGGCGCCCCATTGCTCCCGCATTTTCGGGCACTTCCACCAACAGTTCCTCCCTACGCGGCAGATCCGCCAAGGAGCGTAAGCTAAAGTGACGTAAAAAATCCTGCGTGGTGCCCCACAGCACCGGCCGCCCCGGCACTTCCTTGCGCCCTTTAGGCATAATAAGTGCAGATTCTATCAACGTATCCAGCACATTCTGCCCAAGGCTGACACCGCGTATTTCTTCTATCTGTACGCGTGTACAGGGCTGGTGATAAGCAATAATGGCCAGTGTTTCCATAACTGCACGTGAAAAACGGCGAGGCCGCTCCAATACACGCGTAAGAGCTGGTGCCAGATCTGGCGCTGTCCGAAACTGCCATCCTCCGGCTATTTCAACAGGCATCACACCGCAGCCTTCATAACGCTGCACAAGAGTTTGCAAAACAGCCGTTACAAACGTTGCCAGATTATCCACCCCATCTGGCACAAGCTGACGTAATTCCAGCAATTCCGCCAACCGGCGCGCACTTACGGGTTCGGTAGACGCAAAAATAAGCGCTTCAGCCAGACGCAAAGCCTCTTCTGAAACCATAGTGTTTTCAGACTGAACCACTTTAATGGCTCCTTCACTTTCAGAAGCAGGTTTATCCGCCATGTCAGTGATCATGAAGTTTGCGCTTCTTCTGCTGAAAGTATGTTTTCAGCACTATCATGCTCGGTTTCATGTATTTCTTCATGCGGGCGTAGCATGATCTGCCCAAAAACCTCTTCCTGCCGCAATTCCAGCCTTCCACTTTTTGCCAATTCCAGCCCCGCAATAAGTGTACCCGCCACAGCAGCACGCCGTTGGCGCACCGCATCTGCTCCTTCTGCCTGTTCAGGTAAAACATCTGGCAAAAAAGCATCCAGACTGCTCCAGCCCGGTGGTGTTTCACCTAGCAGACGTGTCAGTCTGCTTAAGGCATCCTGCACAGTCCAGAACCGTAAAGTGCGTGGGGCATAAATACGCTTGCGCGCATTACGCCGCATAGCCACCATATAAGCCCGCATAAGCTGCGGCATATCTAGCGCCAGACCAGAACGGTCTATTTCCACCAGATCTTCTGCCACGCCACGGGCAAATACATCCCGCCCCAATCTGGGCCTGTCATCCAACCAACGGGCCAGCTCACCCATGCAGGCAAGTTCTATCAGCCGCTCCTGCAACAGTTCTGCGGCTTCTTCACCCTCTACAGCAAGTTCATCATCCGGAGGCAGCAGCAGGCGGGATTTAAGCCACGCCAACCATGCCGCCATAACCAACCAGTCTGCGGCCAATTCCAGCCGAACCCGGCGGGCATTTTCTACAACGGCAAGATATTGTTCTACCAGTTGCAGAATGGAAATACGGGCCAGATCAACCTTTTGCGCCCGGGCCAGATCAAGCAGAAGATCCATAGGACCTTCAAACCCCTCTAACCGCAACAGCGGCACACGTGGCACCTGCTCTACCTGGGTATCAACATGAGCAGGCAACACGCCAGAAGCCTCTGCCGGGCTTAGCGCACTTTCAACATCTGCCTGCGTGTGTCCTGCTTCCATTCTGCCAGACCAGTTGCAGCTTACTGCCGCACTACCATGCAGGCCATGCCGCGTTCGCGCACCGCAGAACAGAATTCACGCGCAGTTGCCACAGAAGCAAAACCTTTTACGCGCAAACGATAGAACGTAGCGTTATTCTGCTCCGTCCGCACAAAGGAGGGAGTGCTCTCTCCAAACAAGGTGGGGTAACGCGATTTCAGACGTGACCATTCCTTACGTGCTTCATCTTCATTCTGCACCGCAGCCAACTGCACCTGATACTTTCCACCCTCTACACCGCCATGTGGCACAGTTGATGTTTTTGTATCAGCCGGTGCTGCTTTACTTGCTGCAGCAGTATCCTTATCCTTGGCCGGAACAGCCGCGTCTGGCTTGGGTTTCGGGTTATTGGCAACCGATTGCGCAGCCGCTGTATCCCCTTCCTCCCCGCTGGTAGAAGCTTCGGTTTCTTCCTGCGCAGAGGCGCTTGGTGCGCCTGCCGGAGGTGCCGCAGCCGCCTGCTGATCTGCTGCATGCCCAGCACCTGTCCCTTCTGCTCCTGTCGCCGGAACGGGCACCCCCTCCGGCTTCGCAGAATCACTTTCACCCTGTGCGCCATATTGGGCAGCCAAGGCTTCTGGATTAGGTTTTTCTGGGGCCGGAACAGGGTGTGCTTTTGGATCACCCTCCTCATCGGGCATGGCAACAGAATCAAGCTGCATCCCACCCGGATCAACCGGCTTTGTGCGCATGGAAACCGGTGGCGGCCCCATAATGGCGATACCATGCTGATGGTGCCCTATTAGCGCCCAGCCACCAATCCCCAACACCAGTAAACCACCCAGACCAGCCGCTCCGTAAACCAGCCGCCGCGTACCCGTATCACTGCTTAAAAAGCGGGTCAGCACGTTTTCGGTTGGGCGGCCACCTACAGCCGTTGGCCGTGTTGGTGCCGGGTCTTCATAATCCATGCTCATACGCTCACGCGCACGACTGATCCTGTCATCCGCTGAAAATTTGGGCCGGTCTTCATCACTCATCAGCGCATTTCCTCCACGGGTTCCACACCCATGATTGCAAGACCAGAGCGGATAACCACCGCCGTAGCTGCAACAAGGGCAAGACGCGCACGGGTTGCCTCTACAGCATCTGGCTGAAGGAAGCGCAAAGAAGCATCATCCCGGCCACGATTCCATAAGGCATGAAAATCACCCGCCACATCTGCAAGGTAGAAGGCCACACGATGGGGTTCGCGCGCAAGCGCGGCGGCTTCCACCATACGCGGCCATTCTGCCAAACGGCGGATAAGCGCCATTTCAGCATCCGATGTCAGAGATTCGAGTGATGCTGAGGCAAGGGCTGCATCATCCGTATCACCATATACAGCGGCTTCTGCGGCGGCGCGCAACACGGAGCGACAACGAGCGTGGGCATACTGCACATAAAACACCGGGTTATCACGCTGCTGCGCCACCACCAGATCAAGATCGAACTCCATCTGGGCATCACTCTTGCGGGTAAGCATGGTAAAGCGCACCGCATCACGCCCGACTTCATCAATCAGATCACGCAGAGTAACAAACGTGCCTGCCCGTTTAGACATTTTAACAGGCTGTCCATCACGCAGAATATGCACAATCTGGCACAGCACCACTTCAAGCGGCACCGTATCACCCGTAATCGCCTTAACGGCGGCCTTCATGCGTTTGACGTAACCACCGTGATCGGCCCCCCATACGTCAATCATCATCTGCGCACCACGGGCTACCTTATCTGCATGGTAGCCAATATCGTTCGCAAAATAGGTATTGGTGCCGTCAGATTTGCGCAGTGGACGATCTACATCATCCCCAAACTGAGTGGAACGGAACAAAAGCTGCTCACGCTCTTCCCAATCTTCCGGCAACTTGCCTTTGGGGGGCTCCAGCACACCTTCATATAGCAGGCCCTGCTGTTCCAGCTTGCTGATGGCTGCATCTGTTACGCCACGGCGCAGCACTTCGGCTTCTGATGTAAACACATCGTAGTGCACACCAAGGGCTGCCAGATCCTCCTTGATAGCCGTGAGCATATGCGCCACGGCAAAACCACGCACTGTTTCCAGCCATGTGGCTTCCGGCGCTGGCAAGGGCGCACCATCTGCATCGGCTTCTGTCAGCTTGTTCCCGTATTCTGCCGCCAGCTCCATACCTACTGGAATAAGATATTCACCTTGATATTGCAGGCCACCGGGAGCTAACGCAGAAAAATCATCCTGCGTCATTTTGGTGCCAAGAGCTTGCAGGTAGCGCCAGTAAGCCGCCCATGCCAGCGCTTTTACCTGTGCACCGGCATCATTAATGTAAAATTCCTTGGTAACGGCAAAGCCTGCCTTGGCCATAAGGTTGGCAAGGGCATCCCCCACCACAGCCCCACGGCAATGACCTACATGCATAGGCCCTGTTGGGTTGGCGGAAACATACTCCACATTCACCCGTAAGCCTTTGCCAGCCTGAGATGCCCCATAGGCTTCACCCGCACGCAACACTGCGGGCAGAACACTACGCATGACATCGGGCTTAAGTGTAATGTTTACAAAACCTGGCCCGGCTGCGGCTACAGAGGCAACACCATCCACCTTTTGCAGGGCGGCGACCAGATCGGCCGCAATATCTGATGGTTTGCGGCGTGCCACCTTAGCCAGCAGGAGAGCAGCATTGGTTGCCATATCTCCGTGCGCGGGGTCTCGCGTTGGGGTCAGTTCCACGCGAGCCAGCGTTTCTTCCGGCACATTGGGCAGCAGTTCCTGCACAATGGCCAGAACATGTTGGCGATAACGCTGAAACACACAGTCAGACATAAAACACTTAACCCCGTAATAGTAAGAAAGCGCTGAAAGCGCGTTTATCAGCCTGCAACAGACAGGTCCGTCAACCGTCTATGTTCTTCCATAGCGTAGCGATCTGTCATGGAAGCCACATAATCCGCCACCACACGCCGTAACCCTGTGGCATCTTTTCCCTCTGCCTCACGCTGCCATTCAGCTGGCAGCAGGGATGGCGACTCCGTAAGCGTATCAAAAAGTTCTGCCGTAACGTGCCGGGCCTTGTGCGTCATCCTATTCACGCGCCAATGACGATACAGGTGGGCAAACAGAAACTTACGAATACCTTTATTGGCTTGGGCCATCTGCTCCTGAAAGGCCACAACAGGGCCGGATGCCGCGCGTATATCCTCCACATGCCGAGGGGCCAGATCCTGCAAGCGTTCGCGCGTACAGATCAATACATCTGTCACCAGTTTATGAATAACACGACGCACCATTTCATGACGGATACGCTGCAAAGTGCGTGTATCATGAGAAGGCAGATCAGCCGCAGCCTTCCGCACTTCAAACAGTTCTTCCCCCACTACGGGCACATCCACCAGATCATCCAGCGAGAGTAGGCCTGATTTTACGCCATCGTCCAGATCATGCCCGTGATAGGCAATATCATCCGCCAATGCCGCCACCTGTGCCTCGGCAGAGGCATATGTGGAAAGTTCCAACGGGAACAGTGCATCTAATTCCAGCAATCGTGCAGGAGCACGTTTAACTGGCCCATTATGCTTGGCCAAACCTTCCAATGTTTCCCATGTCAGGTTCAACCCATCAAATGCCAGATACCGGCGTTCCTTCAGCATCACCTGCCGGAGGGCCTGTGTGTTATGATCGAACCCACCCCATTCCTGCATATGGGCAGCCAGCGCATCTTCCCCCGCATGCCCAAAAGGCGTGTGCCCCAGATCATGCGCCAGTGCGACGGCTTCTGTTAGATCTTCATCCAGCTTCAGAAACCGCGCCATGGAGCGGGCCACCTGCGCCACTTCCAAGGAATGTGTCAAACGCGTGCGAAAGAAGTCTCCCTCATGGTTCACAAACACCTGCGTTTTGTATTGCAGGCGACGAAAGCCCGAAGAATGGATTACTCTATCCCGATCACGCTGCCACGGTGAACGTGTGAGAGATTCTGGCTCATCATAAAGGCGGCGCGCCCGGCCTACTCCTGGTTGAACGGCATAGGGCATCAGATCCCTGCATTCTGTCGTGTCTGGCACTCCTGCGGTTTCCTTTGCAGCACGGTCCACCAGCGTGTTGCCGGTATCCAATCCGGATGAAACTTACAGGAGTTTAGAATATTCCGCCAAAGTTGACTATTCTTGGCATCTTGCCCCTTCAAACCAGAGGGCGCGCAAGCTATTTAAGAAAGATGACCCAGCCAACACCCTTCTCCGTTTCGGAATCTGCGGCAAATCGTATTGCCAGTGTAATTGCCAAAAAGCAGGCAACTGCCATCCCAGAAACGCCAGCACCGGTTGCCATGCGTGTCTCTGTAGAAGCCGGAGGATGTAACGGCTTTCAATATCTTTTCACGCTTATTCCCGCGGCTGATATTGCGGCCGATGATACGCGCATAGAAAAAAATGGGGCGTTGGTTGTGGTTGATCCGGCCAGTATGGATTTGCTGTCTGGCGCAGAGCTTGATTTTGCAGACAAGCTGATGGGCGCGCATTTTGCGGTGAACAACCCTAATGCAGCGTCTTCCTGCGGCTGTGGCACAAGCTTTTCCGTGGCATGAAACTTGCAACTTGGAATGTAAACTCCGTCCGTCAACGCATGGATCTGGTATTGGATTGGCTGAAGCGCGAACAGCCAGACGTGTTAATGATGCAGGAAATCAAGTGCGAGACGGATCTATTCCCCAAAGCTGCCTTTGAGGATGCTGGGTATGGCTGCGCCGTAGTAGGGCAAAAATCCTACAACGGGGTTGCTACTCTTGTGCGTGGAGATTTTAGCATCACGACAGATCACCTCCCCGGCTTTTCAGACCCGGCAGCACGATATGTGGAAGTGCGCACCCAACATATTGTGCTGGGCAATTTGTATCTGCCCAATGGCAATTCAGGTGGAGAACAGGGCTATGCCACCAAGCTTGAGTTCCTAAATGCCTTAACAGCGCGCGCGCGCCTTTTACTAGCTGAAGAAACAGATTTTGTGTTGGCGGGTGACTACAATATCTGTCCTGCCCCTATAGATTGCGCCCCCGGAGCCCTTGGCCCAGAAGATGCTCTTGTGCGCCCACAAAGCCGGACTGCGTATCGTCGCTTACTCTGGCTGGGGCTGACAGATGCTTTGCGGGCAGTGCATCCAACAGGCGCAGCTTATACATTCTGGGATTATCAGGCCCGCGCATGGGAGCGGGATTGCGGGCTGCGGATTGACCACATGCTGCTTTCCCCTCGCCTTGCAGAACGTCTGCAAACGGCTGAACCTGATAAAAATGAACGCGAAATGCCGCGCCCATCTGACCATGTGCCCTTTATTGTCACGTTGAAAGACCCAGTAAAACCGGGCGCTTAAGACGCAAAAACCCCGGCGCCATTCTACTATTGCGCTGGGGTTAAACAGACGTGATTAAAGTATCAGGCTTTGCTTAGCCTTACAGAAAGAAAATTCTTTAAAACCGCGTTAAGCAGCTTAGCAAACATTTCCTTCAAACTGCCGGAGGGGGTGTTTGAAAATCTGCAGCCTTACCGGCTTGTATAGCCTGCGCAATCAGCTTCCACCTTCTACACACCAAGTGAGGATGCCGGAAATGATAGTAAATACTCTGCCTATTTTTAAAAATAATCTTTGATATAAAATACAGAATGATATTTGCATCATAAATATACTTATTTTTTACAAAGTTTCTTTCAATATAAACACGGTTTCGAATAGAGAAATAAGTGCGGGAAAAGTTTTCTTCTTCACGCAGCCAGTGTTGCAATACGGAATCATTGACCTGCCATGATAGTTCCAGATCTTTTAGAACACTGTTCTGGCACGCCCAAATTTGCCCTCCGTTTTCTGTAATCCGTAGGGTAAAATCGTAATCATCAAAATAAAGAAAAAGCCGTGCATCCGGCAGACCAACTTTTTGAATCCAGCTTTTATGAAACCAGAAACCACCATAAGCTGACATCTGCATTTGCAGGCATTTCAGCCCATCTTTCTGCCAAACCTTTGCTTTTTGTTTCCGCAACAAAGTCTGCATGGAAAAACCGAAAAATGAGTTTTTTGTAATTCCGTGCAGCTTATAGGTTTTAAAAAGTTTCTTATATGTTGTTTTATCTTCCCTAAAACTACTGAGACATACTTGCTTACTTGCCCCCATACTTATCCATGCTTTGGAAAGAGCTTTCAGGGAGTTTGGCTCAGGCCTGTTATCATCATCCAGCACCCATATATGCTGTGTGCTTTCACGCAAAGCCGCTGCCTGAATAGCCGCATGAAAACCACCGGCTGAACCCGTATTGGTTTGCAGGCGAATAATGGTAAGCCGATCCGCCCCGAATATTTCTGGCAATCTGGCAATTTCTGCCGCCACACTTTCTGCCGTGCCATTATCTACAACAACGGCATGCCCGGCACCGGCGCTAAAAACACCTTCCAAAACCTGTTTTAGAAAATGGACACGGTCACCATACGTAACAATGGCTGCGCATGTTCCTTGCAGAACTGCCTGCTCATTCCGTTCAAGATTATCGTGCATGCACATGTCTGCCCGTTGTGAAATGCCGTTATAAGTCGTCAGCCGAAACAGACTTCTCAATGGCAGAAACCATCAATGTGGCAAACATTGCCACGCTCCCCAGCATATCTAATGCCGCGGCTTATCTGGCAATAAACAAAGGCAGTTTCATGATACTCTCATAACATTTTTGCATATCATCATCCCGCCGCAATGCATCTGGCTGCCACATCAATGCCTGAGAAGAAACCTGTGGTGACACCAAATGGATATAATTCTGCTCGGCCAGAGTGGTATGCCACTTCTCAAAGCATGTCCCACTTCCCAACCAACCAGAACGCACGAGCCTGTTGCGGATAGTGTGTAACCCCAGCCAATCTACGCTGGCTTGCAACCATTCCATGAAGCTTTGCTTAGCCCGTAATGGAAATAGCCATACAGGCGCCCCCGTACGGCACGCATCTGCCAACATGGATGCACTATCCCCAGTTACAACAAACCTGTTGGCCTCCTGCAAAAACCTCTGGAAAGGGTTAACGCCTTTTCGGAACGTGTAAATCTGCATTGGAATGGTTTTACTTATATCCTCCAGCCAACCTTCAGCCTCTACAGGAGTTCTTGGGCTGGTAAGCACATGCAATGGTTCATGGTGTGCCTGTGCCAGTTTATAGCTGAAACTTAGAAGTTTATATGTATCCTGCTTATCCAGAAAAAACTGCTTTGAGGGCGCACCATACAAAACAACCGTGCCGCCATGCCGCGTAACTGGATTTGCTTGCGGTATAAATCTCTGGCCTTTATCCGCGCCATTTAAGGGAAATCTTAAACGCAATACGTTGGAAGCTGCTGGATAATCATCCTGCGGCAGAATAATTATCAGATCCAAATCTGCTGCGGGCACATGGCTTGGCCGCCCTAATTGCACAATGGCTGGCGTGTTTTTACAACGCGTTCGCAACGCCAAGGCAGCCTGCACTGCATTACCAAAAGACAGAATCAACCGGAGGTTTCGGGTATCCGGAATCTGCTCTGGCAAGCTAAAATCTGCCTGGAGTGGAATAATCTGGCACGGCAATCCAAGCATATCCGCCAAAGCCCTGCACTGCGCCATTTCACCGGCACGATGTGTATCCAGTATCCACACCTCATATGTATCAGAAACTGGCGTTGCCTTAGCCATTGCCTCTTCCAAAATCCTGCTTTCGGCTCATCAACAGGTAAGGCACAAGCCGGGTTAGGAAAATTACCAACTCGCCTATTAATGTTGCCAGACCGGCTCCGGTCATCCCTAACCCAGAAGTTAGGAAATACAGCAAGGGCAGTGTTACGCACATTGTAAACAACCGCCCCAGCAAAATCTGATGGGCACGATTAAGAGAAACCAACAAAGGTTCTAGCGGCACATCCCACAAGTCCAGAATGGCAGTTAATGTCATCAGCAGCAGAAGTGTGCGGGTGCCAGACCACGGCACAGTCAGCAGCACATGCAACAACCAAGGCCCCAACACAAACACAATGGCCAGCACCGCTGCCGAGAACACACCAAGCACTTGCAAGATACGATGCGTTACCTGCCGGATAGATGCCCAGTCTCGCTTATCTTTCAAGGCCACCAGTTCTGGATACAAAGCTGGTGTCATCATCTGGGCCGGGCGCGCCAGACCATCAGAAATCTGCCACGTTACATTATAAATGGCAGCACTCTGCGGGCCAAGAACGGCACCTACAATCATCACCGTTAAGCGCGAAGAAAGCCGTGCAAGCGCCTGATTGATGCTGACAGAAAAAATAAAGCGCCAGATACCCTTGATAGGGCTTACCCAAGGCACGCCGAATATACGGAAATTCTGCAACCCATCTGAGCGCAAAAGCAGATACGCGCCCATGCCATAATTGATAAAAAATGATGCAACAGTTGAGAAATACCAGATCACCAAAAAACTGGTAAAAGACCAATGCCAGAACAGCCCCGCAAGGCTACCCACCAAACGGATCAACCCGCTTCCGCTATCTGCCAGCACAGAGAGTTCGTACCGATCCAGCAACCGCATCACGCCCATAGCGCCACCTGTGTTCATGAACAGAATAACTGTCATGTACCAAAACGGTGTAGCGGAAGACGCATCTCCCCAGCCTAAAAGATTTCCGAACCATTCACACAGCAGCAAGGCAACACCCATACCTGCCACAGCGCCTACGCCATCCAGCAGCATGCAATGGCGTAAGAGCATCTGAAACGGATGCCTGTCCCCCTTACGGTACAAGCTACTGCCGTATTGCAGCAAAGGTTGCCAAGATTGAAACCGCAACCCTGCTGAACAGGAGAGAACAAAAGAATTGATAAGCAGCAGAACACCATAATCCTGCAAGCCCAATGCACGTGCGCAAACTGCTGTGGTTATAAGTGATAGAGCCGCGCAAAACCCACGCCCCCCCAGAATATACCCGGTATTGCGAAAGACACGGACAAACAGAGCCTTAACCTGACTATTCATCATGCGTGCGTCTTACCCCAACCCGTATCTGGTCACTCATCTGTTTCCTCCCCGGCATAGTGACCCCGCTGGGCTGAGGCCTTGCCTGTTTGGGCTGCTTTAGAAGACTCCGCCAGCCAAGACAAATCTTGCACGCATTTTGTGCTGTTGTGCTGTACAGCCCTTCTTTTATTCACAGTTGCGTGAAAATAGCCCCTCTACGCGCCTCTTTGGGGGGTAGAACCCTTGCGTGATAGCCATTTTTCATCACACTGCAAGGCGCAAAAGCGGCTTTTTCCTGCGGATCTTTATCTGGAGAGCCTGTAGGAATCTGCTCTGTTTCAACTCAATCAAGGAGACAGGCTTATGGCTTGGACTGCACCAAAAGTTACCGAAATTCCGTTGGGCGCTGAAATCAACAGCTACGTTTGCGGCCAGAAGAAATAAGTCGGGGTTATGCCCAGCTTAGCCGCCAGCCATTACCGGTTTTAACGCCGGTTTTGCACTGGCGGCTTTTTTATTTAGATGTGTTGTTATGCTTGAAATTGTTGTTCTTGGTGCAGGTGCGGGTGGCGGCTTTCCGCAATGGAACTCTAACGCCCCAGCTTGCCGCCGCGCCCGTGCGGGAGACCCCGCAGCCCCTTCCCGCACGCAGGCATCTATTGCCGTAAGCGGAGATGGCCAGCACTGGTATGTACTCAACGCCTCGCCCGATCTGCGCACCCAGATCAACCAGACACCGGATATGTTCCCGCGTGAAGGGCTACGCTCCACCCCCATTTCTGGCGTTGTGCTTACAAGTGGGGAAATAGACGCCATTACGGGCCTGCTCACCCTGCGCGAGCGGCAGCACTTTAATCTATATGCCACACAACCTGTGCTGGATCAGCTTAACGCAAATCCTATTTTTAATGCACTAGATCGCACGCTTGTGCCACGCCGCGCCATGCAACCGGAGCACCCTATTTCCTTGGTTCCGGCTGAGTTTAGCATCATGCCCTTTATTGTACCGGGCAAAGTCCCCCTTTACGCAGAAAAGGCCGAAAACCCTGCTGAAATCATGAGCAATGGGGAAAACATTGGGCTGGAGATAACGGATGGCCACGCCCGAGCCCTGTTTATTCCCGGCTGCGCGATGATGACAGATGCCCTACGCAACCGCATAAATGGCGCAGATGTTGTGTTTTTTGATGGCACGTTGTGGACAGATGATGAAATGATCCGCGCCGGACTGGGCAGCAAAACCGGGCACCGCATGGGCCACATGTCCATTGCAGATGAGCCCGATGGCACCATTGCCGCCTTCCGCCCTTTACATGTGAAACGTAAAATTCTCATCCACATCAATAATTCCAACCCTATTCTCTTGGCCGATTCACCAGAGCGCCATGCCGTAGAGCAAGCAGGATGGGATGTTGCATTTGATGGAATGAAAGTCTCGCTATGACCACCCAACTGCTCACCCCGAATGAACTGGAACAAGCCCTGCGTGCCATAGGCGCAGAACGCTACCACAATCTGCACCCTTTCCA
Source organism: Acetobacter sp. DmW_125128 (assembly GCF_008704325.1). Taxonomy (NCBI): domain Bacteria; kingdom Pseudomonadati; phylum Pseudomonadota; class Alphaproteobacteria; order Acetobacterales; family Acetobacteraceae; genus Acetobacter; species Acetobacter sp. DmW_125128. Next base: position 23,194 of record NZ_VHOP01000022.1, read on the forward strand.
TCGCGCATTGCACGATGGCAAACTGAACAAAGGACAGGTTCAGGCATGGGCGTTGAACAGATATTACTATCAGGCCAGCATTCCCGCTAAAGATGCCTCTCTTCTCGCACGCCTTCCCACTGCCGAATTGCGGCGTGAATGGCGGAGACGGTTAGAAGACCATGATGGCACAGAACCGGGCTCCGGCGGCGTAGCGCGCTGGCTGAAGCTTACGGATGGCCTGGGGCTAGATCGTGCCTATGTCGAATCACTCGAAGGTCTGCTGCCTGGCACAAAGTTTGCTGTAGAGGCGTATGTGCATTTTGTGCGCGAACGTTCTGTGCTGGAGGCTATTGCTTCCTCCCTGACAGAACTGTTCTCTCCCACCATTATCAGCGAGCGTGTTTCGGGCATGTTGCGGAACTATGCCTTTATTACCGAAGAAACACTGGCTTACTTTAAGCCGCGCCTGACACAGGCACCACAGGATTCTGCTTTTGCGCTTGCTTATGTAAAGGAGCACGCTCGCACAGTGGAACAACAGCAGAGTGTGCTCAACGCACTTAAATTTAAATGCGGCGTGCTATGGTCCATGCTGGATGCGCTGGATTATGCTTACGTCACGCCCGCTCGTATTCCACCGGGTTCTTTCCGCCCAGAAACTGCAGCATGAGCCAAACACCCGATACTTCCATGATTTCTGAAAGCAGTATCCTTCGATTTGCGCGAGGCACACGCCTGCAATATGACCGCGTGCGGGAAGTATGGTTCATTCAAGCGCCTGAACGCGCCTTTCATGCAGACCCTATCGCGGTTGAAGTGCTACAACTCATAAATGGTACCCGCAATGTGGGAGATATATTAGAGCTGCTCTGCCAAAAATTTTCCGCCCCGCGGGATATTATTGCACGGGATGTGCTAGCCCTTTTACAGGATCTAACCACCAAGCAGGTGTTGCTGGCAGTATGAACATGCCTCCCCCTCCCATGAGCCTGCTTGCAGAACTCACGCACCGTTGCCCTTTACAGTGCCCTTACTGTTCCAACCCTTTACAACTGGAACCCCGCACGCAGGAACTCAGCACACAAGACTGGAAACGTGTGCTGAGCGAAGCATCTGAAATGGGCGTATTGCAGGTTCACTTTTCTGGCGGTGAGCCTATGGCAAGGCCAGATCTACCCGAACTTGTCGCTCATGCCGCCAAAGCAGGATTATATAGCAACCTGATTACCTCTGGCGTGCTGCTCAATGCCAAAAGCCTGCAAGAACTGGCTGATGCTGGGTTGGACCATATCCAACTTTCCTTTCAGGATGCCGAAGCTGAAAGCGCAGACCATATTGCCCATATGAAAGGTGCCCACGCCAAAAAGCTGGAAGCGGCACAACTTATTAAGGCCGAAGGGCTGCCCCTTACACTGAATTTTGTAATCCATCGGCAAAACTGTGAACGTGTGCCAGCTATGCTGGCCTTAGCTGAACAGCTTGGGGCCAGACGCATAGAAATTGCGCATACGCAATATTATGGCTGGGGGCTACTCAACCGTAATGCGTTACTGCCCAGCCGTGCTCAGGTTGAAGAAACAGAAAAAATTGTTGCTGAAGCACGCACCCGTCTCGCTGGCCGCATGAGCATAGATTTTGTAACGCCAGATTATTATGCAGACCGGCCCAAACCCTGCATGGGTGGGTGGGGCCAACGCTTTCTAAACGTTTCTCCTGTAGGCAAAGTGCTGCCATGCCATGCTGCAGAGAGCATTCCGGGCATTCAGATGCCTTCTGTTGCAGAAGGTTCTCTGGCCGATATCTGGGAAAATGCACCCCTGTTCCGCCTGTTCCGTGGCACAGATTGGATGCCCGAACCATGCCAGTCCTGCGCGTTCAAAGAAGATGATTGGGGCGGATGCCGCTGCCAAGCCTTGGCTCTAGCGGGAGATGCTACGGCGACTGACCCTGTGTGCCACCGTGCACCGGATCATGATCTTATTGCCCAAGCTATAACAGAACGCCCAAAAACGCCCCCACCTTTCCATTATAGGCGCTATGGCAACGCCAAAGCCTCAAGCAGATAAAAAATTACCCAACCAACCCAAATAAGACAATCGGGCTGGTTGGGATAAACCTTAAAACAGATTAAGCTGCTGTTTTACGATTTGCCTTGAAAACACCGCTAGCAAATTCCCAGCACCGCCCAACATCACGAATAACGCGTGCAATGGCAGGCGTGGTTGTTGGGCGCAGCAGGCGTGGATCATAGCCGGAAAAACGCCGGTCATCCTCATCCAGACAAAGCTGCATGAAATCAGGCAGATTGATCTGAATGTTGGTAACTTCCTTGGTGCCTGTTACCGTAAAATTGTTGTCCTGCGTATGTACCTGGCCGTTATCATCCACCGTGCGCACAAGAGACAAGCGCTCGTAGCCAAGGAATGCCCAAACAGCCAGAACCTTCAGCTCAAAGTAAGGCCGACGCCACCAGGGCATAACAGCCCGGTTCCATGCCAACCAGTTGGCAAACAGAAGAATATGGCGGCATTCCTCCTGCATGATAGGTTCAAACGTGTCTGTCAGTTCAGGCGGAAAATAGCCAGAACGCTTGGCCAGTTCGAACATGCCAAAGGCAAAAAAACTGTCCGCACATTCGGAAAAACCTGTCACCAGATACGCCCACTCAACATCCTTGGGCTCAACGTAAGGAGGTTCCGGCGCCATAGGGATATCATAGGCTGCCACCATTTTGGACAGCACTTCCTTATGCCGGTTTTCCTCCCACGCATTGCGGGAGATGGCATCCTTCATATCCGGGTCTGTAACCAGATTAGCATAAGCAGCCATGCGCAGGCGCGCTTTGCCTTCCGTCTGCACGGCGATATCCCAGATAGGCAGGGACATTATGCGCTTGAGCGTTTCCGGGTCCAATTTAGGCCAATTGATAACGGATGGCCTGTAAGGATTAAACGTCTCGCGGAACATTTCCGCCAAGGCATGTTTATGCGCCTCAGACCCCGGCGTAAGCGGCCCTTTTACGGGGCTTACCCAATGGCGGGCACGATAATCAGCCTCTTCCACTGCGGCCTCATTGGGCGGCGGAGGCAAATCATCCATGCTTTCAGGCAGATGAGAATAGATATCGCTCAGAGAACCCATGTGAGGAACCTGTTTTCTAGGGATCTTGCCTCATACGACACCCAACCTTTTGGGCAGACATTCTGGCAGATCCAGTAACGCAAACGCGCCTGCCTCGCCCAATCCAAAGTTGGAAATGCGAAGCAGGCGCGATGTGTATTAGTGCAGATCAGATAGCTTTGAAATGATCTTGGTCACTAAGCCGTAATCAATCGCTTCCTTGGCAGACATCCAATAGTTGCGATCCGTATCTTTTGCGACTTTTTCATAGCTATGGCCGGTTTCTTTAGCGAAAATCCGGTTTAGCCGTTCACGCATCTTGATAATTTCACGCGCTTCAATGTCGATATCCGTTGCCGGACCACGCACGCCACCCATCGGCTGATGCAGCAAAAAGCGTGTATTGGGTAAGCAGAATCGGCGCTCTTTATGCCCGGCGGCAAAAATCAGCGCACCAGCAGATGCCACCCAGCCTGTGCCAATCATGTTGATCGGGGCAATCGAATCGACAAAGCGGATCATGTCATGGATTGTGTCACCACTTTCCACATGCCCACCGGGAGAATTGACATAGACATCAATCGGCTGGTCAGATTCACCAGCCAGCGCCAAAAGGCGGCCCGTTACATCGCGGGCGATTTTATCATCAATTCCGCCAAAAATCAGCACTTTCCGCTGCTTGAACAACTTGTGTTCCAGTTCGCCATGCGGGGCGCCGGCTGTTTTTTCTTCTGCCTTCTCCGGGGCTGCCGGAGTTTCCGGTTCGTCATCCATCTTGATGGCGTTACGGGGGAAAATGCCCGTCATTGCTTTCTCCGCATGTTCTGTATCTGTGTACATTCTCTTATCCTGCGCTGCCTAAGGCTGCCTGCCAAGGGGCAATCATGTGCTGTCTCGCCAGCCGGGACGGAAAAGGGTAAGGTGCGCTCTGTCTTACTGTCTGGTTTCCATTAGTCGGAGTATCCGCGCTGCCATGCCGCAACCCAGCTTAGAACACAAGCGGACACCCCGCAGCGCCATAGGTCTAAATGCTGTACGGCTTGGGGTGCTCATGGCTTCTGGTGCGCTTCTTCTTGGCGGATGCAGCCCCCATAAGGATGCCGTTGATGGCACGCTTTCTTGGGTGCAGCATATGCGCGGTGGGGTTATTGCTTCTCAACGCCCCCCGCCGCCCGGTATTTACGATCCCTACCCGCATGTTGGCCTTACCCCCACACAAGCGCCGGAAATGCCCTCCCCCCAAGATCGCGCGCTGGTAACTCAAGGGCTGATTCGTGAGCGCAATCTGGCTTACCGGACAGTCGCTGCCAATGGCAGCATTATCCCCAATATTCCGCCTCCGCCTTCTGCTACAGCACAGCCTCCGGCAAAAGCGGCCCCTTCTGCTGCGTCCTCCCCCCAGCAAAATGGCACGGCACAAGATGGCTCTCAACAGGCCAGCCTGCCAGAAGGCGTAAGTGGTGCCATTATGGATGCTGCGGATTCCTCACCAAACCAAAATACGCAAAACGCTGCGTCCCCAACCGGCAAGGCATCTTCCAAGGATAGCCACGCTAACAAGGCGCAGGATAAAACGGCAGAAGCCGAACCAGAAGTTGGCATGCCAGCAGTGCGCCCAAAAGCCGCACAAACAGAAATACCGGCCTCTGATATTCCGCAGATTCCAGATGGCCCACCCACAGCCCCATCTTTTCCGGGCTTTGATGTGCCTTCCGATGCGCATGTGCCAGATACCATCAAGCCAAACTATGATCTGGTTGATGTAAAAGGCACTTCTTTCCATTTTGTGCCACAGTCAGATGTGCTGTCCAGCGGGCAGGAAAATACGCTCAGCAAACTCAAAGCGGATCACCCTAATGGGCCATTCTTTATCCGTGGGTTTGGTAATGCCCTTTCATTAAGCGCGCAGGATCAGTCTGATGCTGTAAAACTTGGGATTTTGCGGGCTCAACGTTTGGCAACAGCACTGGTAAATCTTGGCGTGCCTTCCTCCAGCATTCATGTACGGGGGGATGCCTTTGGCACAGGTGCCAAAGTGGCGACCAGCCCCTGAAACTCACTTACAAAAGTGTCATTCCAGCATTTTGGGCAGAGTGAGGAGTTGCCTGTTCTGCTCTGACGATTACTATGCTTCTTCCCACAAACCTGCGGGGGGTTCCTTACCTCCTGTTTCTTTAGAGCATTAAAAACCCATGACTGAAGAATTCCATCGCATCCGCCGTCTGCCGCCTTATGTATTTGCCTCGGTAAACCAGGCCAAGGCAGCAGCCCGCGCGCGGGGCGAGGATATTATTGACCTCGGCATGGGCAATCCAGATACCCCCACCCCGCAGCACATTGTTAATAAACTGCTGGAAACGGTGCAGGATCCTCGTACCCACCGTTATTCTGTTAGTCGCGGTATTCCGGGGCTACGCAAGGCTGTTGCTGGGTATTATGAACGTCGCTTTCACGTTGGGCTGGACCCGGACAAGGAAGTGATTGTCACACTGGGCTCCAAGGAAGGGTTAGCCAATCTGGCTTCCGCTATTACCAGCCCGGGGGACACCATTTTGGTGCCTAACCCCTCCTACCCCATTCATCAGTTTGGCTTTATTATTGCCGGGGCTTCCATCCGCTCCATTCCGGCAACGCCGGATGAAAACATGCTGCGCGCGCTAGAGCGGGCTGTACGCCATTCCGTGCCCAAGCCCACCGCGTTGATTGTAAACTTTCCGTCCAACCCAACGGCCTATCTGGCTGATCTGGATTTTTATAAGGAATTGGTTGCTTTCTGCCGCAAGGAAGAAATATGGATTCTGTCTGATCTGGCATATGCTGAAATCTATTTTGGTGATCTTGTGCCTCCTTCCATTTTGGCCGTGCCGGGCGCGAAAGATATTGCTGTAGAATTCACATCTCTTTCCAAAACCTATTCCATGGCTGGGTGGCGCGTAGGCTTTGCTGCGGGTAATGAGCGCCTAATTGCAGCACTTACCCGCATTAAATCTTATCTGGATTATGGCGCCTTCACGCCTATTCAGGTAGCTGCTGTAACCGCCCTTAACGGCCCGCAGGACTGTGTGGCTGACTTGCGTGCTCTTTATAAAGACCGGCGCGATGTGCTGATTCGCGGCCTACACGGAGCCGGATGGGATGTTCCTTCTCCAGAAGGTTCCATGTTTGCTTGGGCCCCTATTCCTGAGCCGTTCCGTGAAATGGGCAGTGTTGCCTTTTCCAAACTCCTTCTGGAAGAAGCTGGCGTGGCTGTGGCTCCTGGCCTTGGCTTTGGTGAATATGGTGATGACCATGTTCGTATTGGGTTGGTTGAAAACACCCAGCGCCTGCGTCAGGCCCTGCGTTCCATTCGTGGGTTCCTGTCTGCGCATGGTATCTCGCCATCTTCTTCTTCCTCTACCAAAAAGCCGGAGCCTGTTGCACCGTGACATCCTGTTCCAATTCTTCTCATCTTCGTCTTGGTATTGCCGGTCTGGGCACGGTTGGCGCTGGCGTTATTCGCCTGCTGCGTATGAATGCAGATCTGCTGAGCGCCCGCGCAGGCCGCAAACTGGAAGTGGTGGCCGTAAGCGCTCGAGACCGCACGCGCGACCGCGGCATAGATGTTTCCACGTTACATTGGCATGATAACCCGCTGGATCTGGTTTCAGACCCAGATGTGGATGTTGTTGTAGAGTTGATTGGTGGAAGCGAAGGCCCGGCCCGTGCGCTGGTAGAAAAAGCTCTGGCTGCTGGCAAACCAGTTGTAACCGCCAATAAAGCTCTTCTTGCTGTTCACGGCTCCGCCCTTGCCAAGCTTAGTGCAGACAACAACGCTCCCCTGTTGTTTGAAGCCGCCGTAGCAGGCGGCATCCCTGCCATTAAAACAGTGCGAGAAGGCTTGGCCGCAGACAAATTCCTGCATGTTGGCGGCATCCTGAACGGCACGTGCAACTATATTCTTACCGTAATGCGTGAAACGGGTAAGGATTTCGATCTGGTGCTGAAAGATGCACAGGATCTGGGATATGCAGAAGCCGACCCTTCCACCGATATTGACGGCATAGATGCAGCCCACAAACTGACAATTCTGGCAGGCTTGGCTTTTGGTCGCCCAGTAGCATTTGATTCCGTGCAGGTAGAAGGCATCCGCCAAATTGGCGCCATTGACTTTGCTTTTGCTCGCACCCTTGGCTACCGCATCAAACTTCTGGGCCTTGCCCGGCTGACAGATGCAGGCCTGCAAGCGCGTGTTGCACCTTGCTTGCTGCCACACAACGCACCTATTGCGCAGGTGGATGGCGTGTTTAACGCCGTTGTGGCTGAAGGTGAATTTGTTGGCCGTATCATGCTGGAAGGCCGCGGTGCCGGTGCTGGCCCAACAGCCTGTGCCGTAACCGCGGATCTGATTGATATTGCCCGTGGCCACACCATTCCGGTATGGGGCGTGCAGGCCAGTGCAGAACCTGCATTGCGTGCTTGCCCTGCTGGCACCGGAGCAGGCGCTTTCTATCTCCGCCTCATGGTAGAAGACCGCCCCGGCGTTATTGCAGACATTACAGCTGTCTTGCGTGATTGCGGTGTTTCCTTGCGCAGCATGCTTCAGCATCCTGCGGAAAATGAGACAACACCGTATGTTCCGCTTGTTCTGGTTACGCATCAGACATCAGAAGCCGCCATGCAGGATGCCATCACCAAAATAGATGCATTGAGCGTGGTGACGGACAGCCCTGTGATGATTCGGATCGAAACAGCCTGATTCTAGCCACCTTTTCCGGTATCATAGACTTTTAAGCAAGGATCCTGTTTCTGATGTCTGATTCCATAGGCCCCTCTCCTTTTGTTGTTTCTGACCGCAATCTGGCGCTTGAGCTGGTGCGTGTCACGGAAGCCGCTGCTCTGGCTTCCGCCCGGTGGACAGGGCGTGGCCGCAAAAACGATGCGGATGGCGCTGCCGTAGAAGCCATGCGCACAGCATTTGATACCGTAGCCATTGATGGCATGGTGGTGATTGGTGAGGGGGAAATGGATGAAGCCCCCATGCTTTATATTGGTGAAAAAGTAGGCTCTGGCGGCCCCGGCATGGATATTGCCGTGGACCCGCTAGAAGGCACCAATCTTTGCGCCAAAGATATGCCAAATGCCATTACCGTGGTGGCACTGGCAGAACGTGGTAACTTCCTGCATGCGCCAGATATTTATATGGACAAGATTGTGGTTGGCCCCAATCTGCCCGAAGGTGTTGTTGATCTGGATAATTCCATTGAAAACAACCTGAAAAATCTGGCCAAAGCCAAAGGCAAAAGTGTTCAGGATCTTCTGCTCTGCACACTTGACCGGGAACGGCATGAAGAAATGATTGCCCGCGCCCGTGCTGCCGGTGCGCGTGTGCGCCTGCTGACAGATGGCGATGTGGCAGGCGGAATTGCCGCCTGCCTTGATACCAGTCAGGTTGATATTTATGTAGGCTCTGGCGGTGCACCTGAAGGTGTGTTGACTGCGGCTGCCATTCGCTGCGTAGAAGGGCAAATGCAAGGACGGCTGCTGTTTGAAGATGAAGGACAGCGTGAACGCGCCCGCAAAATGAACCCTGGCAAAGACCCCGATCGCAAGCTGGGCCTGCATGATCTGGCTGCTGGCTCTGTGCTGTTTTCTGCCACGGGGGTAACCACTGGCACGTTGCTGCGTGGTGTTCGGCAGTTGCCGCATCAGGCCATTACGCATTCTCTGGTTATGCGTTCCAAATCTGGAACGGTGCGCTTTATTGAAGGCCACCATAATTTCAAAACTAAAACATGGGCTCCGCAATAAACAGCTCTGAATTGTGATGCAAAGCAGCACCTTGCAACTTACCGAACAACCAGAAGAAACTTCCACGCTTGCTGTATTAGGGGTGGATGCCAGCTTTGGTGGGCGGCGTTGGGTTTGGCGTGCCGGGGCAGAAGATCCTGCCCTGATGCGTCTGGGGGCTGCTTTGGCTCAACAACTGGGTATTCCAGAAATTGTTGGCCGTTTGCTGGCCATGCGCCAGATTACCCCGGATCAAGCCCCTCATTTTCTGGAACCCAAGTTACGGGCACTTATGCCCGATCCTTCCACTCTCACGGATATGGATAAGGCTGCTGCCCGCATGGCAAAAGCTGTCCAGAATCGTGAAGTAATTGGGATTTTTGGTGATTATGACGTGGATGGTGCCTGCGCCTCCGCCATTCTTGCCTCTTTTTTTGAAGAACTCGGCTGCACTGTTCATACCCATATTCCAGACAGAATGACCGAAGGATATGGCCCTAACGTAGCCGCACTGGATAATTTGGTGGCGCAGGGCGCTTCCATATTGATTTGTGTGGATTGCGGCACCGCTTCAGCAGATATTTTGTGTCAGATGACAGACAAAGCCGATGTGATTGTGCTGGACCATCACAAATCGGAAGATGCCCTTCCCCCTATTCTGGCAACGGTCAACCCTAATCGGCCAGACTGCCCCTCTGGCCTGCATCATATTTGCGCAGCAGCCCTTGCCTTTCTTGCCGCAGTTGCCACTACGAGAGATCTGAGGCGTGCAGACTGGTTTACAGCAAACCAGCCTCCGCCCGATCTTATGCGCCAGCTTGATCTGGTGGCTTTGGCAACGGTTTGTGATGTTATGCCACTGCATGGGCTTAACCGTGCGTTTGTAACGCAAGGGCTTAAAATTATGGCCCGCCGCCAACGTACTGGCCTGAATGCACTTATGGAAATTGCTGGCGTTACCAAAGCGCCAGATGCTTTTTCCTGCGGCTTTGCGTTAGGGCCTCGTATTAATGCGGGTGGCCGTATTGCAGAAGCAGCCTTAGGCCTCCGCCTACTGCGTTGCCCAGATAACTTTGAAGCACGCCAGATGGCCGAACGTCTGGATGCTGTAAACCGTCGTCGGCAAGGTGTTGAGGCCGATATTCTGGATCTTGCCATGCAACAGGCAGAAGCTCAGAAAAAAGCCGGACACGCTGTTATCATGTTAGCGGGGAAAGATTGGCATCCCGGTGTTGTCGGTATTGTAGCGGGGCGTATTAAGGAACGGTTCAATCGCCCTGCCCTTGTAGGCGCAGAACAAGAAGATGGCACGATTAAAGGTTCTGGCCGCTCTGTTCCCGGCTTAGATCTTGGCACCGTGATTATTGCAGCCCGTCAGGCAGGTATGTTGAAAACCGGCGGGGGCCATGCCATGGCTGCTGGTTTCTCCCTTACAGCAGATAAGCTGGAAGACTTTCATACCTTTCTAGATACTCGGTTGGCGCAGGCTGCCACGCTTCCAGAAAAAGTGCCGCTTACAGTAGATGCGGTGGTGGCCATTTCTGGCGCCACGGCTGAATTAGCGCAAGACATGGGTGCCCTTGCGCCGTTTGGTGCTGGAAACCCAGAACCTCTGCTGGCCATACCACGCGTAACAGTTATACGTGCAGATCGCATTGGCCGCGATGGCAATACGCTGCGTCTGCTTTTAAAGGGTGAAAATAACGGCCGATTGAAAGCGCTTCTGTTCCGCGCGCATGAAAACCCACTCGCAGCCAAACTGGAAGATACAACACGCCCGGCCCTGCATCTTGCAGGGTATTTGCGGGCAGAAAGCTGGAACGGCAGAACAGACGCCACATTTTTCATTCAAGACGCTGCGGCTGCCTGATCATAAGCATTCCCTTATACGCTCAAACAAATATAAGCATCTTGGCGTTTCCTGCCTGCATGGCCTGCAATTAGGAAACGCCAAAGCTTATTATGTATTCTGGGAGGTTTCTTCGCGCCGGGCCTGAACTTCCTTCTTCATAGCCGCCTGCACTTTTTCAAACGCACGCACCTCAATCTGGCGCACCCGCTCGCGCGAGATACCATATTCGTGCGCCAGTTCTTCTAACGTTGAGGGATCATCCTTTAACCGGCGTTCCGTAAAAATCCGGCGTTCACGTTCGTTCAGGTTTTCCATAGCGGAAGAAAGCAGCGCTTTCCGGCCAGAAAGTTCCTCATTCTCAGCGTAAACGTCTTCCTGATTGGTGTGATCATCAACCAGCCGGTCTTGCCATTCACTATCCTGATCGGCCCGCATGGGTGCATTCAGGCTATGGTCTGGGGCTGCCATGCGGCGGTTCATATCCACCACATCCTGTTCAGAAACACCCAGTGTTGTAGCAATCTTGTTCACCTGCTCTGGCTTCAGATCACCATCATCAATGGCCTGCATCTGCCCTTTCAGGCGGCGCAGATTGAAGAACAGCTTTTTCTGAGCCGCAGTGGTGCCCATTTTCACCAAAGACCAACTATGCAGGATGTATTCCTGAATGGCTGCACGAATCCACCACATGGCATATGTGGCCAAGCGGAACCCTTTTTCTGGATCAAACCGCTTTACGGCCTGCATCATGCCAATATTGCCTTCACTAATCAGTTCATTGATTGGCAGGCCATAACCACGGTAACCCATGGCAATTTTTGCAACCAAACGCAGATGAGAGGTTACAAGCTGATGCGCGGCTTTAACGTCTCCTTTATCGCGCCACAGACGTGAAAGGCTGAGTTCCTCTTCTGGTGTGAGGAGAGGATATTTGCGGATTTCCTGAAGGTACCTTGAAAGATTGTTTTCAGGCCCAACATTGATAACGGAAGATACCATGTGCTGACTACTCCCCTGAACTGGAAACTCCCTTGAATGCTTTGGGTTCCCGTAACGCCCGCAATGCATTCATAAAAAGAGGCAAGATCCAGTCATGCGATGGACAGATGTCTTAACCCTCAATTCCTCTGCCCTCCGTATGAGCGGCAAACTGAAAAGAGGCTCTCCCACCAGTTCGGCTACGGTTTCCAAGGCCTAGTGGGTGCAATAGGGTGCGCTGGAAAAAGCACATGTGTCAAGAATTCTAAGATGCATGGCAGAAGACAGCCATATTTCTGGACCTGTGCAGTCCTGTTTCTCGTTTCCGAATCGAAAAACCTATTCCTGATCAGCCTTCAAGCTGCGTTCCAATGCCTGCATATCTTCCGGCATAGGGGTTTCAAACAACAATTTTTCACCCGTTCTGGGATGTATAAACCCCAACCGCGCTGCATGAAGAGCTTGGCGCGGAAAGTCCAGAGCAGCAGCACGGGCTGCAGAAGGCATTACACGAGAGGCTGCGGGAATCCGACGCAGATACAGCGGGTCACCTATCAAAGGGTGTCCGTTCGCAGAAAAATGCACACGGATCTGGTGTGTGCGCCCTGTGGCCAACTTGCAGGCCACAAGGGCAGCCCCCGTGCCAAAAGCCTGCAACGTGCGGTAATGTGTGAGCGCCCATTTTCCGCCTTTGGGGGTAAGCGCCATGCGCTTGCGGTCTCGCTTATCGCGCCCGATTGCCCCTTCAAAATCTCCCTCCGCCGGATTGGGTAACCCCCAGCAAAAGGCCAAGTAGGTACGGTCTATCCGACGAGCGGCAAAATCTTCTGACAAGGCTTGATGTGCCATCTCTGTTTTAGCTGCCACCATAACGCCAGAGGTATCTTTATCCAGCCGATGCACAATACCCGGGCGGCGTTCTCCCCCAATACCTTTCAGGCTTTCACCACAATGGGCAATCAGGCCATTAACCAGCGTACCTGTCTCATTCCCCGGCGCGGGATGCACAACAAGACCCGCGGGCTTATCCAGCACAATCAGATCATCATCTTCATACAAAACGGTGAAAGAAATATCCTCTCCTTGCGGCACTGCGGGGGCTGCGGGTGGAATGGTCAATTCCACTTTCATGCCAGCACGAGCTATGGCTGCTGGTTCTCTTATGCACACGCCATCACACTTAAGGTGCCCTTCTTCAATTAGGCTTTTAATGCGTGAGCGTGAAAGTGTTTCCATTATAGCTGCCAGAAAACGGTCAATCCGCTCTCCTGCCTGCTCTGGCGTTACTGTAAAGGAGAAGGATGTTTCCTTTACGGGCAAAGATGGATCATAACCATTTTGCATTATAATCATCTGTGCCAACACCTATCCGTTTTTCGAGTTTCATGCAGAAGGAAAAGATGAAAACGCACAAAGCCTTTTCCACTGCACACCGTCAAGCACAGGATACTATGCCGGGCCTCAAGAACACGCTGCCAGACCTTACTGCTGTGCAAGTTACATATCGTGCCAGCATCTATAAACGGCTGTTTATCCTTGGTTGTCTGGCTGTTGGGGTTGTACTTTCACTTGGTGCCAATTTTCTGGTTGGGCCTGCTCATCTCTCTCCAACCCTCTTTTTGCATACACTGTTCAATTCAGCATCTGTGCCGCAGCAAACTGCCATTATTGTATGGCAAATTCGGATGCCTTATGCCCTCATGGCTGCCTGCATAGGTGGCGCTCTGGGCTTGGCAGGTGCAGAAATGCAGACAGTTCTGGCCAATCCATTAGCCAGCCCATTTACATTAGGTGTTTCCGCTGCCGGAGCGTTTGGAGCTTCTTTAGCTATTGTTTTGCAATGGCACATTACAGGCGTGCCCGATAACTGGCTGGTAGCAGGGTGTGCCTTTGTGTTCTCGGTCTTCTCCGTTTTTGCATTGGATATGCTAACACGCTTCCGACAAGCCGATACCAGCACGGTTATTCTTTGTGGGGTTGCGCTTGTTTTTTCGTTTCAGGCGCTTGTTGCTCTTATGCAATTTGTTGCCAGTGAAGATACACTGCAAGATCTGGTTTTCTGGACACTCGGCAGCCTCAGCCGCGCTACATGGGCCTCTTTAGCTTTGTTGGCTGGCAGTCTGGTTCTTATTTTCCCACTCTCTTTGCGCTCTGCTGGAAGGCTGACTCTTTTAAGAATGGGAGAAGAGCGCACCGCCAGTCTTGGGGTGGATGTCCCGCGGCTACGCCGAGCAACGCTTTTACGTATCAGTTTTTTATGCGCTCTTTCCGTTGCTTTTGTGGGCGTGATCGGGTTTGTGGGGTTAGTAGCCCCACATATTGCACGCAGACTGGTGGGAGAAGATCATCATTTCAGCCTACCCGGCAGCTTACTCACCGGCGCGCTTATTTTGTCTGTTTCTTCTTTGGTTGCGCGTATTTTGGTGCCGGGCATTGTGGTGCCTCTTGGTATTATTACCTCACTGGTGGGCATTCCATTCTTTCTGGCCATTATCCTTAAACAGCGGCCAATGGTATGACAGCAGGCAAATATTCCTCTGGCCTGATAGCACAAAATCTCACCGTCCATTATGGACGCAATACGGTGCTGGATGATCTCACAACACCTAGCTTTCCACATGGGCGTATCTGTGCCCTGCTGGGGCCAAATGGCAGCGGCAAATCCACCTTGTTACGCGCCATGAGTGGCCTATTACCTGCTCAAGGCACTATTGCGCTGGATGGTCTTCAGCTTACCAGCATGCGTTTGCCTGAACGTTCCCAACACTGCCTGTATCTTCCGCAAGCCCTGCCCGCACCTGTTAATATCACTGCGCTAGAAGCTATGCTGGCTGCAAAACGTGTTATGCCCAACAAGCAGGGGCAACGTTTTGCTGATACCCCAAATGAAGAAGATATTGAGGTTTCACTAAGCCTTTTGGAGCAATTTAATATTGCCCATCTGGCATTGCGAAAATTGAATGAGCTTTCCGGCGGTCAACGTCAGCTCATTGGTCTGGCTCAGGCTCTTGGCCGCCAACCGCAGGCCTTGTTGCTGGATGAACCACTTAGTGCGCTAGATCTGCATTATCAGTATGCTGTTACAAAACTACTCACGCAGATCACGCGTGCAAACAACCTTGTTACAGTGATGGTGCTACATGATCTGAACATCGCGTTAAACTTGTGCGATCTGGTTTGTGTGCTGCACGAAGGCCGTATTATTGCCTCCGGCCCTCCGGCGGAGGTTTTAACTCCAGCATTGTTACGCACTGTGTACCGCGTAGCAGCACGTATTGAAACCACAGCCGATAACCACCGCTTTATCGTCATTACCGGTTGCGTATAAGCGGTGATTACGTACCACAGAATGTATATCTTACGCGCTCTTCAGGCTGGGGTGGTTGCGCATACCGCGCCATATCTGCCTGCTCTGTATAAGGTGATGCGGTAAGGCGCAGCATTTCCTCAAACAGCGTATAATCATCATTATTTACAGCAGTGCCGATCATGGACTCTATCAGATGGTTGCGCGGGATATAACACGGGTTTACGCGGCGCATATTCTCTGCCCGTATCGCTGGTGCATCTTCCGCTTCCTGCGTTAAGCGCTGCCGCCATTGATGCAGCCAGGGCTGCATACCCTCTAACGTATCGGGCACATACTCACCCGCTATCACACGCTCATCACTCAAACTGCGGAAGGTATTGGTGAAATCAGCCTGATGCTCCTGTATCTGAGCAAACAAAGTATGGAAGAATGTTTCATCCTTGGCTTGCTGTGTTTTTAAACCAAGTTTTGCACGCAATCCCGCAAAATATGCGCCATGGAACAGTCCACCAAATTGCTCAAGCGCCTGCCCGGCCAAGGCCACGCCTTCATCTTCATCCTCAGAAAGAAGTGGCAACAAGGCTTCCGCCAAGCGCGTAAGATTCCACAAGGCGATTGTTGGCTGATTGGTAAAGGCGTAACGCCCGCGCTCATCAATAAAACTGAACACGGTATTGGGGTCATACTGATCCATAAAAGCGCAGGGACCATAATCTATGGTTTCCCCTGATACGGCCATATTATCCGTATTCATTACACCATGAATAAACCCAACCAGCATCCACTGCGCGATAAGCTTGGCTTGAGCCGCAATAACCTGCTGAAGAAACTCCAGATACGGCGCTGGGCCTTGTGCTACCTGCGGGTAATGCCGGGCAATGGCAAAATCCGCCAAAATCCGCAGTCCTGCCAAATCCTGCCGCGATGCAAAATACTGAAACGTGCCAACCCGGATATGGCTGGAAGCCACACGTGCCAGAACAGCCCCAGGCAACATAGTTTCACGTAAAACAGCCATGCCTGTTTTTACGGCAGCCAACGCACGAGTTGTGGGAATACCTAAGGCGTGCATGGCCTCACTGACCACATATTCACGCAACACAGGCCCCAGCACAGCGCGGCCATCCCCCCTGCGTGAAAACGGTGTAGGGCCAGAACCTTTAAGCTGCACTTCCCACACATGGCCCTGAGCGTCCTGCACATCCCCCAGCAACAAGGCGCGCCCATCGCCCAAATGCGGATTAAAGCTGCCAAACTGATGCCCCGCATACGCCGTGGAAAGTGGATCCACACCTTCTGGCATTGCACTGCCAGATAACATAGCCACGCCCTGCGGGCTGGCCAGCCATTGTGCATCCAGCCCAAGTTGTTCTGCCAAGGCGTAATTCAACCGGATCAGCTTGGGATCTGGCACAGGAGAAAGAGGCGCGCTAGCATAAAACCGCTCTGGCAATGCTGCATAGCTTTGTTGGAAAGGAAGTGGTGCCATAACGCATTTCTCCGGAAAAAGACGGAAGTGCCCAGGTGGCCCGATAACAGCCTGCCTTGCCGAAAACAGCCACCTATTCCGCCAGATGCAAAACCGCCCTACGGGGCATGCCTGTCTGGCTCTCTGGCACATAAAGCATGAACATGATAGGAAAAGCCCCATCAAGCCTGCCAACTCAGACCTAAGATATAAGAACGTCTGATAGCAAAAAAAGAACCGAGGCAACGGAGCCGCCAGACTATCTGGCTCAGACCCCAGCGCCGTGGAGACAGCAGAACCCATGACCACCGAATCTGACACCGCCTTCAAGATTACCCGCAAAACAGACATTACCCCCGCAGCAGAGCGGGAAGCCATGCTGGCCAATCCGGGTTTTGGCCGCGTTTTTACCGACCACATGGCTGTTGTCACCTATACGGAAGGTAAGGGTTGGCATTCTGCTGAAATCCTGCCCCGCCAGCCGTTGATGCTGGATCCTGCGGCATCCGTATTGCACTACGCGCAGGAAATTTTTGAAGGCATGAAGGCCTATCGCACTCCAGATGGCAGCGTGCAGCTTTTTCGCCCAGATGCAAATGCCCGCCGCTTCCGCCATTCTGCCGAACGTATGGCTATGGCGCAGGTGCCTGAAGAACTTTTTCTGGAAGCAGTCACCCAGCTTGTAAAACTGGATAAGGACTGGGTACCCAAGCCAGAAGTCGGCACACTGTATATCCGCCCCTTCATGATTGCCACAGAAGCCGCGTTGGGCGTGAAACCGGCATCTGAATTCAAGTTTATTGTGATTGCCTGTGCCGCGGGTGAATATTTCTCCAAGGATGCCGGCCCGGTTTCTGTATGGGTGGAAGAACGCACTGTTCGTGCCTCCCGCGGGGGAACAGGTACGGCCAAGTGTGGTGGCAACTATGCCGCCAGCCTAACGGCCCAGATGGAAGGCAAGGAACATGGCTGCCATCAGGTTCTGTTCCTTGATGCGCAGGAACGCCGCTGGCTGGAAGAAATGGGTGGCATGAACGTAATGATGGTGTTTGAAGATAGCACTCTGCAAACACCTCCGCTGGATAGCGGCACCATTCTGCACGGCATTACGCGCGATTCCCTTCTCACCTTGGCGCGTGATCGTGGTCTTAAGGTAAAAGAAGAACGCTATGCTATTGATCAGCTTTATGGTGATGCCGATTCCGGCAAGCTGAAAGAAGTGTTTGCCTGTGGCACAGCCGCTGTTGTGACACCCATTGGCACCTTCAAAAGCACAGAAGGCGGCTGCACCATTGGTAACGGCCAGACAGGTGAGGTCACCAGCAGCCTACGTAAAGCTTTGTGCGATATCCAGTTTGGCCGCGCAGCAGACCCGCATGGCTGGGTTAAAAAAATTGGCTAACTTGCAGGTGCCTTTCCTGTAAACATACCCCCTATACCCCGGCCTTTGCCGGGGTATTTGTCTGTTACGGGCCTTAACACCCTCCAGAAAGCCAGGTGCCCAGTGCTGGACATCAAAACCCAAGGGGCATATCCAAACCCTATGGCTTTCTTTCTGCCTTCCCTTCCGCTTACACGGTTTGCATCAGTATGACAGAAACACCCCATCTGGTTCTGGTAGATGGCAGCGGCTTTATTTTCCGCGCCTTTCATGCCCTCCCGCCCATGACCAGCCCAGAAGGTGTGCCCGTAAATGCCGTTTATGGCTTTACCACCATGCTGGCCCGTTTGCTTAAAGACCATGTAGGCACCCATCTGGCTGTGTTATTTGATGCCAGCCGCCAGACATTCCGTTCAGAAATTTATCCGCAGTATAAAGCACACCGGCCCGAACCGCCTGAAGACCTGCGCCCCCAGTTCAGCCTGATCAGGGAGGCCACACAGGCCTTCAATGTACCGGGCATCGAACTGCCCGGATGGGAAGCAGACGATCTTATTGCATCCTACGCAACAGCCATTCGGGCACAGGGCGGTACCTGCACCATTGTTTCTTCAGACAAAGATCTCATGCAGTTGGTGGGGGATGGCGTTTGCATGCTGGACCCAATCAAGCAAACACCTGTTGGTCCTGCAGAAGTGGAAACCAAATTTGGGGTGCCTCCTACAAAAGTAGTGGATGTGCAAGCCCTGATGGGAGACCCCACAGATAACGTTCCCGGTGTGCCCGGTATTGGCCCCAAAACAGCAGCAGCCCTTGTGCAGGAATATGGCACACTGGAAGCTGTTTTGAATGCCGCGCCGGAAATGAAAAAATCCAAGCGGCGTGATATGCTGATTGAACACGCCGAAGCCGCTCGCGTTTCTCTGCAATTGGTAACACTTGCTACAGATGTTCCCCTCCCCGTGCCGGTGGATGAGCTCAACACGCGTGAGCCAGACATGCTAATGCTGGCAGACTGGCTGGACCGCATGGGCTTTCGTTCCATCCTCAGCCGTATGGGGCTTGGGCATTCCTCTGGCGCCCACGCACATCGTGCAGCAAAAAAAGTGGCTGCAGCATCTATTGCCGGAGCCACCACGCCTGCTGCTGATGCCGCGCCAACCACCGATGCTTCTGTACTTTCTGCGCCATATCATGACTATGAAACCATACGCACAGCAGAAGCTTTGCAAAAATGGATCAGCACAGCGCAGGAAGCCGGTATCTGTGCCGTTGATACAGAAACAGATGGGTTAGACCCGCTGGCGGCTAATATTGTTGGGTTTTCTATTGCAACGGCTCCGGGCAAAGCCTGCTATGTGCCATTAAAACATGAAGGCACTCTGGAAGCTCCCACGGGTGAACAACTTGCTGTTGATGCGGCCCTTAAACTTCTGGCACCACTTTTGCAGGATGATGCCGTTTTAAAGATCTTCCATAACGCCAAGTTTGATCTGCTCATTCTGGATCATGCGGGCATTCCGCTTTCCAGCATCACCGCTGTTGATGACACTATGCTAATCTCTTACAGCCAGTCTGCCGGGTTGCATGGGCAAGGTATGGATGAGCTTTCTAACCTGCATTTAAACCATACGCCCATTACGTATGACAGTGTGACCGGCACAGGCCGTAACCGCGTGCCTTTTGCGCAAGTTCCTGTTGAAACAGCTACCAAATATGCGGCTGAAGATGCCGATGTAACCTTGCGCCTCTGGTATGTGCTGCACCCCACGCTGCGCACCAACAAGGCACTGGCACTTTATGAACAGATTGAACGCCCGCTTTCAGTTATTCTGGCCGATATGGAAAAAGCTGGCATTGCTGTAGATCGTACAGAGCTTGACCGGCTTTCCAAAGATTTTGAAGCCCGTATGCAAGGCATGGAAAACGATATTTACGAAGCCGCCGGGCGACAGTTCAATATCGGCTCCCCCAAACAATTGGGGGAAATCCTGTTTGACGAAATGGGCCTGAAGGGTGGCAAACGCGGCAAGGCCGGAGCGTGGAGCACAGATTCCTCTGTATTGCAGGATCTAGCCGACCAAGGGCATGATCTGCCTGCGCGTATTTTAGCATGGAGACAACTTGCCAAGCTGAAATCCACTTATACGGATGCGCTCTTGCGCCAAGCCGGGCGGGATGACCGCGTGCATACATCTTTCCAAATGGCTATCACCTCCACCGGGCGCTTATCTTCGACTGATCCCAACCTGCAAAATATTCCAGTGCGAACGGAAGAAGGCACACGCATCCGGCAGGCCTTTATTGCGCCATCTGGCAAGAAGCTAATTTCTGCTGACTATTCGCAAATCGAACTGCGGCTACTGGCCGATGTTGCCAATATTCCTGCATTGCGTGAAGCTTTTCAGCTCGGGCAGGATATTCACGCCCGCACGGCATCGGAAGTGTTCAATATCCCGCTCGAGGGTATGGATGCCCTTACGCGACGGCGCGCGAAAGCCATTAATTTTGGCATTATTTACGGCATTTCAGCCTTTGGGCTAGGCAAACAGCTTGGCATTCCTGCTGGTGAAGCGCGCACTTATATAGATGCCTATTTTGCCCGTTACCCCGGCATTCGTGATTACATGGAACGCATGCGGGAAGAAGCACGCACCCATGGCTATGTTCTCACGCCTTTTGGCCGCCGCTGCTATGTGCCGGGCATTCATGAAAAAAGTGCTGCCAGACGCCAATATGCCGAGCGACAAGCTATCAATGCTCCCTTACAAGGTGGTGCTGCAGATATTATAAAACGCGCCATGGTTCATTTGCCACTGGCTCTACAAAAAGCAGGCTTTGGCGCAACACGCATGTTACTGCAGGTGCATGATGAACTGTTATTTGAAACAGATGAATCAGACGCTGAAGCTGTGGCAGAAATTATTAAAAACGTTATGGAAGCAGCAGCAGATCTTGCTGTTCCGCTGGTTGTAGAAACCGGAATAGGCCAAAATTGGGCGGAGGCACATTAAGACCATGACACCGGCTGGAAAACGTATAGCCCTCATGACCTTTGGCGTGCTGGCTCTGGCAGCCGCCGGAGGCTACACGGCCACTCACCTGGCCTTAAAACACGGCGTGCAACTAAACACTTATGGTAACGAGGTGGGAGGTTCCTTCCGCCTGATGGATTCCACAACTGGCACCATGACGGATCAGACCTTCCGTAACCGTTGGATGCTTGTTCTGTTTGGCGCCACACACTGCGCAGAAGACGCCTGCGCCCCAGCCCTGCGCAATATGTCTGCCGCATTGGATCAGGTAGAAGGTGGCAGGCACAATGCGGTTATTATTTTTGTAAGCCTGGACCCAGACAGAGATGATGCAGAACGCCTGCGCCAATATGGTGAAAGTATTGGCCCGCGCATTGTAAGCGGCACAGCAGCGCCCTTTGCTTTGGCTGATCTGGCAAAGGAATATCATGCCCCTATCGAAAAGGTGCCTGATCCTGAATGGACATATACCATGCGGATGTCTCCACAGTTTGTGGTGATGGGGCCGGAGGTACGTTATAAGGGAATGGTTGATGCCCGTGCAGATAGCGCCCATATGGCAGCGGATCTACGCCGTATTATGCAATCTCAGAACGGTGAATAATCTACTCTAAATATACATGACGCCATACCCTCTATAGCGTGGCGTCATGTATGTGTTCTGCATGTCTTTTCTTCTTGCCAGAGCTGTACTGTATTCTCATGTCATTGTTTTCAACACTTGGTACCAGCTTACGGTTTTATGCATCACTTGCCGTTATTGGTATTATTTTTCTGGCGCTGGATGCAGGATCTTTCCTTCTTCGGCACGCTTTGCCAGAAGGGCCAAAACGCCGCAAAATAGGCCAAGCATGGCTATGTTTCATGGCACGGCTTGCCGTGCGTTATCTTGAAGCTGCCGATATTTTGGAATGTGATCTAACAGAACTCAATACACTTAAAAACGTTCCCAACATTATACTGGTTGCCAACCATCCTTCACGGTTGGATAGCCTTATTCTGGCCTCTGCCTTGCCGCATCTGGTTTGCGTTACCAAAGCCTCCATCTGGGAACGCCCAACTTTGGGCAGTACATTACGCACTGCGGGCTATATCCGGCATGATAGTCTTTTGCGGCTCATTGGCCCTGCCTCTGAACGTCTGCAAGAAGGCAATCAATTACTATTGTTTCCTGAGGGCACGCGCTCCCGCGCGGGAACAGAACCCAGCCCCATGCAGCCAGGCTTTGCTGCTATTGCCCAACGCACACGCCTGCCAGTGCAGACCATTTTGATCAAAACAGATTCACCCTATCTTTCGCAGGGTTGGTCTTTTCTAAAACAACCGCCCCTCCCCATGCGTTACCAGATACAAACTGGCCCGTGCTTTCCCGCTCCTACCAGAGATGAAGCCAGTGGGCGCGCATTACTTGAGACTGTTGAAAACTGGCTGAAAGACCATCTAACTTAAATGCAAAACAGGCCCAGCATGAGAGTTTCATGCTGGGCCTGCATCCTACGAAGTGTTCCTAACTTTACCTTATTCCTGAGGAATAGACGGTAACGTAGAATCCACTGTGATAGGGTGATCCCCCTGAAGGATCTTTTTAACTTCAGCCTCGCTTCCCACTGCGGGTGGTGATCCACGCAAAGGCATACAGGCGGTTTCCTTTACTGTCAGCATTGTCACAATACCAATACCCCCTGCAAACATGAGATAATATGCAGGCATTAGCAAATTACCCGTATGCCCAACCAGCCATGCTGTTACCAGCGGTGTTGTGCCGCCAAACATTGAAACAGATACGTTAAACGCCATGGAAAGCGCCGTATATCTGATCGGAGTATAAAAAAGTGCTGGCAGAGTAGAAGGCATACTGCTGGTAAAACAAACAAGTGCTAGGCCAAGAAGCATCAAACCCAAAAAGATCAACCAATCATTTCCGCTCTGCAACAGCAGAACAGAAGGAATAGAGAGAACCAAAAGGGCAACACAGGCCCCAATAATCATTGGTCGGCGGCCTAGTTTATCGCTTAAATACCCACCCATAACATTCAGTGGCATCATCAGCATGACAATGATAATCAGCAAAAGCCCTTTGCTTTCGGCGTATCCCAAAGCAACCGTCAAATAGCTGGGAATGTACGTCAGCAACATGTAATCGGTTACGTTAAATACCAGAACAAGACCCATACACTTTAGCAACTGCCGCCAATGCACACGCAGCAGTTCACCCCAACCCGGCTTTTCATCATCCCGCTGCGCAGCCTGTTCGGCATATGCCTGAAAAGCTGGCGTTTCTTCTAGCCGGGAGCGCATATACACACCCAAAAGCCCTAGTGGGCCTGCAATTAAAAAAGGAATACGCCATCCCCATTTCAGCATGGCCGTATGGCTAAGGCCAATCTGCAAAGCTGTTACAATACCAGCACCTGCCACATAACCAGCCAGAGTACCAAACTCCAGCCAACTCCCCATAAGCCCCCGATTTTTATCGGTCGAATATTCTGCAATAAAGGTGGCTGCCCCGGCATACTCACCGCCAGTTGAGAACCCCTGCACCAAACGGGCCAGCAGCAATAGCAAAGGCGCCCATAAACCAATTTGAGCATAAGACGGGATAAGGCCAATGGAGAAAGTGCCGATTGCCATTGCAATCATTGTAAAAGCCAGAACTTTCTGGCGGCCGTACTTATC
The DNA here is from genome assembly GCF_008704325.1 of Acetobacter sp. DmW_125128. NCBI lineage: Bacteria > Pseudomonadati > Pseudomonadota > Alphaproteobacteria > Acetobacterales > Acetobacteraceae > Acetobacter > Acetobacter sp. DmW_125128. Next base: position 46,762 of record NZ_VHOP01000022.1, read on the forward strand.
TCCCAGCGGTCCAAAAACCATACCGCCAAGAGGCCGCACCAAAAATGCTACAGTAAATGTAGCAAAAGTTGCAATCAGACGGGAGGCAGCATCATCCGATGGAAAAAAGACCTGCCCCAGTGTGACAGCAATATAGCCATAGACACCAAAGTCGAACCACTCCATGGCATTACCCAAAGCAGCCGCGCCTACTGCCTTGTTTAACATCTGGGCATCAACAACAGTAATATCCTGCGGCTTCATCTGTTTACGGCGCTTAAACCAACCAAAATGCGCGTGCGCCGTTCCAGAATCTTTCATAAAATATTTCCTCACCTCTTATTTCATACATAATGTGCATCTAAAATATTATCATTATGCAGAAATTTATTCAATATTTTTCTAAGTTATACTATTTTATGATATTCCATACGATATATTCATTTATATATTTAAAATCAATACTTTAAATTACCCAAATAAATCCAGATTATATAAAACAAACCGATAGATCAGAGACGAAATACCAATACGAAGGTTGCATTTTTGAATGAAAAATTTTTGCGCTCCCAGAGGAACATCTCATAGTCATGAGTGGTTATAAGAAGGCTTCTGTTTTGATAGGCCCATCATCTCTCACCTGCCTATACTCAGCAAAGAGAAAGCCCTCATGTCACGCATAAACCAAATCATATATACTGGAATGGCTTTGGGATGCCTGATACTGCCAGCTTTGGCGCACAGCGCTCCTAAAATGCAGAAGCCTACCCCCATGCCGCAATCTTCCATTTATTCTGATGGAACGGGTAATAATATGGTCGACAAGCTTAATAACGCTCAGCTCGATCAAAATTACCGGGGGCCTTACTACTTTCCTGGGCAAAAAATCCCGCCTTTTAAAAGCACACCACGCAATCAATTAGAAAATGCTGAAGATTTTTCTAAAACAGACAAAAATAATCCTGTAAAACAACAAAGAGAAAATACTGCTATCTCAAAATAAAATACACTCGTTAAGATATTCCCCTATTTGTAATTTAAAATAGGGGAAATTAAAGCCTAATTTATTTCGGTATTATCAAGTGTAACAAAGAAGCCCCAGCAACAAATACTATGGTACTCAGTGTCCAGATCGCTACAAACCATCCAATCCGTGCCCCAATATTTTTTGGGGCACCATCTCCATTTCCCTGAACAATTTTAGTGATAGCCATCTGTTTCCGTTACCTTTCCGCGAAACACACGATAGGAATAAATTGTGTAGGTTAGGATAATCGGCAGCAGAATAACTGTGCCAACAAGCTGGAACAATTGGCTACTTGGGGGAGCAGACACATCCCAAAGTGTCAGACCCGGCGGAACAATATAAGGCCAAACCGTAATCCCCAAACCAGAAAGGCATAAAAAGAACCAGCCCAGAGCACATAAAAATGGGCCCTTGGAATGCTCATGCCGCAAACCGCGTACAAACAGCACCCCCAACACAGCTACAAGAATTGGCACAGGAAGAACGAAAACGACATTTGGCCAATCTGTCCAACGGCGTAAATAAGGTGCATGCAAAAGTGGTGTCCAAAGACTTACTGCAATAATCCCCAGAAACAGCCCTATGGCCAATTTACTGGCCCAACGGCGGCAAGAAGCTTCCAGCACTCCGGTAGTGCGCCAGATCAGCCAAGTTGCCCCCAACAGGGCATAACCACACATCACGGCTATACCGCATAGAATACTAAACGGCGTCAGCCAATCAAACGCGCTTCCGGCAAAAGCTCCATCAACAACTTTTACGCCCTGAACAACACCTCCAAGAATGGCACCCTGACAGAACGCCGCAATACCAGATCCAAGCATGAAACCAACATTCCACAATGTCTCACGGCCTGTGCCATGCGTCATAACCCGGAATTCAAATGCCACACCACGAAAAATCAGCGCCAACAACATAAGAATGATCGGGAGGTAAAATGCTGGCAGAAGCGTGCCATACGCCCCGGGAAATACGCCGTAAAGCACAGCCCCACCAAGTACCATCCATGTTTCATTACCATCCCATACCGGCGCAATGGTGCTGACCATTACATTCCGGCGGCCTGGATCCCGCTCCAATGCAAACAGCATACCAATACCAAGATCAAAACCATCCAGAATGACGTAGATCGAAATAGCCGCCACCAAGATAACGGCCCATATAACCGGGAGCCAATATGTAAGATCCATTGTGCTCAAGCTCCTTTACCAGAAGAAGATTCAATAACTTCCGGGTGCATGCGTTCTGCCAAAATATCGGATGCATTTGCGGAACTTGCTTCTGGCTCTCCCTCTTGCGGCTCATGCCCTAATTGGCGCACCAAAATGCCAATGCCAGACCCAAACACAATGACATACACCACAACAAAAGCTGTCATTGTTACAGCCATACTTGGCAGCATAATTGGTGAAACGCTCTGTGATGTTCTTAAAAGACCATAAACAGTCCAAGGCTGCCGCCCCACTTCCGTGGTAACCCAACCGCAGAGCAGGGCCAGAAAACCAGCCGGAGCCATACACACCGCAACACGATGAAACACAGCATTTGTAAACAAGGTGCGTGTGCGCCGCAGCCACAGAGACCAAAAGCCAACCAGCATCATGAGCACACCAAGCGCAACCATGATACGAAAGGAAAAGAAAATAACCTGTGAAGGTGGACGTTGATCGCGCGGGAAGTCTTTTAGCCCCGGCACTTTACCTTCCAGACTATGTGTTAAAATCAGGGAACCCAGCAGCGGAACTTTTACTGCATAATCCGTGTATTCGGTTTTCATGTTGGGGATGCCAAACAAAAGCTCTGGCGCGCGGGACGTGGAATCCCAATCCCCTTCCATAGCTGCAATTTTTGCTGGCTGATATTTCAGGGTATTCAGGCCATGCGCGTCACCCGCCATAATCTGTAGCGGGGCCACAATAGCTGCCATCCACATGGCCATGGAAAACATGGTGCGCACTGGAGCCGTGGCCACTTTTCCTTCACGCCGTGCCTTAAGCATGTGCCACGCACCTGTTGCGCCAACAATAAAGGCAACAGACAAAAAGGCTGCCAACCCCATATGTACCAGCCGGAAAGGGAAGGACGGATTAAAAATAATAGCCAGCCAATCTGCTGGCAGAAAACGCCCAGTTGCGGGGTCTATCATATAGCCACGTGGCGTTTGCATCCATGAGTTGGAAGAAAGAATCCACGTCATGGAAATTAAAGTGCCTATAGATACGCAGCATGTGGCGGCAAAGTGCAGTTTACGCCCCACCTTGTTCATGCCGAACAGCATGATGCCTAAAAATCCGGCTTCAAGAAAAAATGCTGTCATAACTTCATAAGACAAAAGAACCCCGGTAATGGGGCCTGCCTTTTGAGAAAAAACCGACCAGTTCGTGCCGAATTCATACGACATCACCAGACCGGACACGACACCCATACCAAAAACGATCGAAAATACCTTGATCCAGTATCGATACAGATCAAGAAAAACAGAACGTCCGGTTTTCAGCCAGCATCCTTCCAATACAGCCAAGTAAGCTGCCAGCCCGATTGAAAAGGCCGGAAAGATGATATGAACACCTACAGTAAAGGCAAACTGGAAGCGCGCCAAAAGAAGCGCAATATCATGCGCAGGTTGCATAGGTTCTTTCCAAACTTATAATTAGTGGTATTTTGACCGAAAATTGACATTGGATAGCAACAAAAATTCTATCTATACGCCATAAATTCTATAATTACGCATTATGCACCGGAAACAACACCTCCATGATTTGGTATTTAAAATAAATCAACAGAAAATGTCCGTCCAAGACCTTTTGTTTATCTTATGATAAAAGATACTTATCATGAAAATTTATTATCCGATGGATGCGTTTATTTGATACCACCTTCCATCTTGCCTCAAATATTCATCTGCCTATGCTAGGCATCAGTCGTGATTATATAACGCGTTATGCATTCAGGAGTTCCCTCACAGTGGTTACACCGCAGCCAGTTGATACGAAATTAACACAATCAGCCCTTTTCCTTGTGATGACCCTGAATGATGCCCCTACAGTTCGCACTCAGGTTTTAGATCTCCTTGGCGATATTTCGTCACTTGTGCGAGGTGTCGGATTTCGTATTCCAGATGGCAAATTAAGTTGTATTACCGGTATTGGATCAAACGCATGGGATCTGCTTTTTGGAGCTCCTCGCCCAAAGGAACTCCATCCCTTTCAGGAAATTAACGGCGTGCACCATGCCCCCTCAACACCGGGAGATCTTCTGTTCCATATCCGTGCCACGCGTATGGATTTATGCTTTGAAATGGCAACAGCCCTGACTTCCCGCTTGGAAGGTGCTGCAACAGTTGTAGATGAAGTGCACGGTTTTAAATATTTTGATGCACGAGATCTGCTCGGTTTTGTTGATGGCACCGAAAATCCAACAGGCCAAGCGGCGTTTGCGGCAACAGTTATTGGAGATGAAGATCCATCTTTTACGGGTGGCAGTTACGTTATTGTGCAGAAATACCTGCATAACCTTAAAAAATGGAATGCCATCCCAACTGAAGTTCAGGAACACATCATTGGCCGCAAAAAAGTATCCGACATAGAGTTGCCCGAAGCAGCCAAGCCCAGCTACGCGCACAATGTTCTTACAAACATTGAAGAAAACGGACAGCAACTTCAGATTGTACGTGACAACATGCCTTTTGGAGAAGTGGGTAAAGGAGAGTTTGGCACATACTTTATTGGCTATGCGCGTTCTCCTGCACGCACAGAACAGATGTTACAAAATATGTTTATCGGCAAGCCTCCTGGCAATTACGATAGAATTCTGGATGTAAGCACAGCGGTAACTGGGTCACTTTTCTTCATTCCCACGAGTGACTTCCTTGACGATGCTCCCAACATGAGCACAGAAAATATTCAGGCATCTCCAGAACCTGCATCTGCTTCTCAAAACACAAAACCTCTTCACGGTTCCCTTGGAATTGGATCATTAAACAATAAGGACGCCTGAAATGAACAACCTGCATAAACATCTTGCACCCATTTCCCACGTTGCCTGGGCCGAAATTGAACAGGAAGCTTCTCGCACAATCTGCCGCAATCTGGCCGGACGGCGCGTGGTTGACACACCAGAACCAAAAGGCACAGCATTTTCCAGCGTTGGTACTGGTCGCAATAAACAAATCAGCTCCCTGAGCGATGGCATACAGGCCGTACAGCGCGAAGTGCTTCCCCTTGTGGAACTGCGGGTTCCCTTTACCTTATCGCGCGAAGAAATTGATGCTGTAGAACGTGGCTCTCTGGATTCTGATTGGCAGCCCGTTAAGGATGCTGCCCAGAAAATTGCTTTCGCAGAGGATCGTGCCATTTTTGATGGCTATGCCGCTGCCGGCATTACAGGCATTCGGCAGGGATCATCTAACCCACATACAAAGCTGCCAGCTTCTGCAAAAGATTATCCGCATGCCATTACTGCTGCATTGGATACCTTGCGCCTTGCTGGCGTGAATGGCCCCTATTCTCTTGTTCTTGGCACCAAAGCCTATCAGGCTGTAAGCGGTGGAGATGATGTTGGCTACCCTGTTCTCAAACATATTGAGAGCCTGATTGAAGGTGAACCCATCTGGGCGCCGGCTATTGAAGGTGCTTTTGTTATCTCCAAGCGCGGTGGGGATTTGCAGCTTGATATCGGGCAGGACTTTTCCATCGGTTATCTAAGCCATACGGCAGAAACCGTTGAGCTGTATCTTCAGGAAAGCTTTACTTTCCGCGTGCTTACAAGCGAAGCGACTGTCTGCATCGAGTAACTTTTTGATGAGGTGTCGTGCCATTTACAATAAAATGGTAACGACACCTCACTTAAACGCCTAATAAATATCAGTATTTATCAGCTTTTATAAATTAACTATTTATTCGCATTCAGAAAAAACAAATCTTGATTGAGATATTATAATATATTTTCAACTTCACTATATAATATATAAAAAAATTTTTACTTTGTGATTTGCATTTTAATTTAAGTAAATTCGATAATACTCACCTATAAAGTCAATATATATTTAAATAATACATATTAAGTTTATTTTTGTAAAACATTTTATACATTAACTCTATGGCATTTCGATTCTGCAATGACTTCCCTGATCCTGCGATTACTGTTATTGCATTATCGAAACAAGGTGCGTTCCATAAAATATATTGCAGATTTCGCACTGTCTGTTGTCATGGAGATAGAAATTTTGGACACAAAAACTTCTTCATCCCACCCTCTTCAACAGACTTCAGAAGGATACAAACAAGCTTTAGGCAAACGTCAGATCCAAATGATCTCTATCGGAGGCGCTATTGGAACTGGTCTTTTTCTGGGTGCGGGAAGCAGGCTTCAGGCTGTAGGGCCTTCTCTTGCAATAGTTTACCTAGTTTGCGGTATTTTTTCCTTCCTTATGCTCAGAGCACTAGGGGAATTGGTTATGTACCGGCCTACCAGCGGTAGTTTTGTTTCCTATGCGCTGGAATTTCTAGGGCCTCGTGCTTCTTATGTCGCAGGTGCGCTTTCATTCTTTAGTTGGGCCATGACAGGTATTGTCGATATTACCGCCATAGCCCTTTACATGCATTTCTGGGGTGTATTTGCTGCTGTTCCGCAATGGGTTATGGCGTTTATGGCCCTTATGGTTATTACATCAATGAATCTGATTGGTGTAAAATGGTTTGGCGAGATGGAATTCTGGTTCTCGCTTATTAAAGTTGCAGCACTTTTAATTTTTCTTGTTGTTGGAAGTGCTATTTTAGGCCTGCGCGTTCCGATTGATGGACATACGACTGGCCTACAGTTGATTACTGAGCATGGAGGACTGTTCCCTCATGGGGCACTTCCTGCACTCGCCCTGATGCAAGGCGTTGTATTTGCCTATTTCGGCATTGAGATGATTGGCACTGCCGCTGGTGAATGCCAGAATGTACGCGAAATCCTGCCATCCGCCATTAACAATGTTATTTGGCGGATCATTATTTTTTACGTTGGCACTGTTACTCTTCTTGTGCTGCTTCTGCCATGGTCCTCTTATCAGGCAGGCATTAGCCCATTTGTTACATTTTTTTCCAAACTCGGTATTCCGGGGATGGATTCCGTTATGAACATTGTGGTGCTCACCGCAGCACTCTCCAGTCTAAACTCAGGCCTCTATTCCACAGGCAGAGTACTTCGGGCTCTGGCACTTAACGGTTCCGCACCACGTTACCTATCATATATGAACAAACAATCTGTTCCAGCAGCAGCCATTCTCACAACTGTTGCCATTTATCTGGTTGGTGTTGGATTAAATTACCTGTTGCCATCACAAATTTTCGAAATCGTAATCAACATGGCATCTCTGGGGATTATCAGCACATGGTGCTTTATTCTCTTATGCCAGATCAAATTACGTCAGGCCATTAAGGCAGGTCGTATTGCCCCTACGGGTTTTGCAATGCCCGGTGCCCCTTTTACATCTTGGTTAAGTATTGTGTTTTTCCTTTGCATTTTACTGCTGATGGCACTGGATTACCCAACCGGCACCATGTCTATCGCTGCCATTCCATTATTGGCTCTTGTGCTGATTATTGGGTGGAAAACCTCCAACCAGAAACCACAGAATATTGTTCCACAAACACTCTCCTCTGTGGAACTTACCGATGATGCAGGCTTTCCATGTGCGGAAAACAATCAAGTTTCCAAGGAGCACATTTGATGAGCACTATTTTCAGATATTTTTCTGATAAATCTCTGCGTTTTCTTCTGCCCCTTGCCCTATCTGCCATCACTGTAAACACATATTCCCAAAGCGCATGCGCGGCCGATCAATGGTACACTGGCTCTCTGGTTTCTCCTTCAGGCCCCCTCTCTAAACAGGGCATGTTTCTTTTAGAACCCTATATGTACTACTCTGTACCTTCAGGTATGATCGGTCCGCACAATAACAATGTGCCCATGTCCTCCCCGCGTCAGCAATCGGTTACCAGCTTTACCATTTATCGGTACGCCTTAACGGATTACCTGAGCATTCAGACCACGCCAGCTATCAGCTACCGGTGGAAGCATGGAGATACAACCAGTAGCGGCCTGAAAATTGGAGATGTGCCAGTTGATCTCATGTGGCGCTATCTTACGGCAGATCCCAAACGGTTTATTCCCACACTCAACCTTATTACCGGCGTTTCCTTTCCTACAGGTGATTACTCTCACCTCGGACGCTCACAGGATGGCGTTGGCAGCGGCGTTTACACATATCGCGCAACATTAACTGAACAATCCACATACACCATGCCCAATAACCATGAGTTGCGGTTACGGCTATGGGCAACCTTCCGGCGCGCTCTTAATTCTGCTCATCTAAGAGATGTTACCAGTTATGGCACCACACGCGGCTTTCGCGGCCATGGACAGCCCGGCATGTATGGTGAAGCAGGATTTTCCTTGGAATATGGCATTACACAGCGATGGGTTTTTGCAATTGACGTGGCACGAGATTGGGCTAATGGCACCCGCCTAAAAGGCCATTATGCTTCTGGTTTGAAAGTAGATGAACTGAGTTCCGGTTCGGGAGATTGGCAGGTTGCCCCAGCACTAGAATACAACTGGACACCTAATTATGGCGTTATTGCTGGTGTTTCCGTGTATTATGCGGGACATAACACATCCCGCATTGTATCACCACAATTTGCCTTTAACGCATTATACTAACTAGATTTACAGAACTCAGGTCATTTCCCTTATTCATTATTTTCCTACCCCCCACTCATGAGTGGGGGTTTTTCTTCAGCGCCTCAGCCAGTAGCTGTTCCAGTATAAAAATCATCGCTTGTAATTGTGCCCATAAAAGGCATTTCCATATGAGTATGCGGGTCTATACCTCCCAGCATTACCAATAACCCCGCGGCATCCACAACATCACACCCCGTTGGTGTTTCTATCGTGTTTGCTACATGAGCAATTTTTCCATCTGGGCCACACAGAATGTCCGCCCGCATACTGCCTTCTGCTATAATAAGCGCTCCGCCTTTAACATGAAGCAGGAAGAGGACTGCCTTTCTGTTTTCCAATCGTTAAAGGGTAAATGATATTTTGTATCGAAATCGTATTTTTATTCTGGCTAATTGGTCAATAATATATTTCGTATTCGAATCGTAATGTAGGAAAGCATTATGGATGGAACACATCATGCAACACATAATAATCGTTTAATAAATGAAGACTTAGCACCATCTGCTACATGCACATGGCAAGGAAAAGATTATCTGTTTTTATGGATGTCGGACATTCATAGTGTAGCAGGATACATCACCGTTGGAAGTCTATTCACTTTAGGCCTTCCACTATACGATGTATTTGCGGCCCTACTTTTTGCTATCCTACTCGTACAATTAGCCTGCAACCTTATAGCCGTACCAAGCTTTAGGGCATCGGAAAATATTGTATGTATCTTGTGATACGGAACAACATCACAAAACGCTGTAGCTCTACAGCTCAATTGAACTGACTATTTTTAAGGGAAAATTACGTTATGGCGGAGAGAGAGGGATTCGAACCCTCGGTACGCTATTAACGTACACACGCTTTCCAAGCGTGCGCCTTAAGCCACTCGGCCATCTCTCCGACGCGAGAGAGGTAATAGCAAAATTTTCGGAACAAACAAGACCTAAAGCGGAAAAAATAAAGTTTTTATCTCAATCAACGGCTGAAGTGCGCGCATTATGGATAAAACGCGCAATTGCATCCGGATTCTTAATGCCAGGCGCACTTTCAACGCCGGATGAAACATCCACCGCTGCTGCTCCAGTTGTTGCAACGGCTTGTCCTACATTTTCGGGATTTAGCCCCCCCGCCAACATCCACAAATAAGCAGGTTTCCAACCTTGCAGCATATCCCAGTTCAAGCGCTGCGCATTACCACCCGGGCGTGTTGCATTAACTGGGGGCTTAGGCTCAATCACAAGCCGTTCCACTATGTTTTGTTGTGGCAAGTCAGCCTGTGAGGCAACTGGAATGGACAACCAAACAGGCAGCCCAAACTTGGCTTGTATCTGCAAGGCGCGTTCAGGCGTTGTATACAGCTGCAATATATCTAGATCGACCTGACCCAACACGCGTTCCAAATCAGCATCGTCAGGGCGTACAAAGAGCCCGACTTTCTTGATGCCGTCTGTAACCTGGGCAGCTAAAACCTTTGCCCGCAATGCATTTATATAGCGAGGAGAGCGTTCAAAAAAAACAAAGCCAACCCAATCTGCGCCATATTTCATGCAGGCTTCCAGCCCGGCTTCTTCTGTAATGCCGCAGATTTTTACGCCTGTCCGAACGCTGCTCATAACCTACTCCAGCTATATGCAGCAGATTTATGCTGCCAGTTCCGCAGCAATTGCTGCTGCTGCTGCTGCTGGATCTGCAGCCTGAGTTATGGGTCTTCCCACCACAATCCAGTCTGCTCCGGCAGCGCGTGCTTCCGCAGGCGTCATAACACGTTTCTGATCACCCTTAGCTGCTCCTGCGGGCCGAATACCTGGCGTTACCAACACAGGCTTGTCACCCAGAACTTCTCGCAGTGCCTTGAGTTCATGCGCGGAGCAGATCAATCCATCCATCCCGGACTTCATTGCCAGATGCGCCAAGCGCAAAACCTGCGTGCGCGTATCATCCGGCACACCTACTTCTGCCAAGGCCTGATCATCCATACTGGTCAACACAGTTACAGCCAGCAGTAATGGGCGCTCTCCTTCCGGGAAAGCCTCATCACATGCCTTGCGTGCAGCTTTCATCATTTCTGCACCGCCAACAGCATGCAGTGTCAGCATACGAGGGCGCAAATGAGAAAGCGCTTTTACAGCGGCTCCCACAGTATTGGGAATGTCGTGCAGCTTAAGATCCAGAAATAAAGGCCTCTGCCCAGCTAGATCTGCCACAGCCTGAAAGCCTGCTGCATAAGCAAATTCCATACCAAGCTTGATAACACCCGCAACACCTTGCACCGCCTGCGCCCATGCTTTGGCCTGCGCCGGGTTCTGCGTATCCAACGCCACAATCAAACCTGTTTGCCTTGCTGTATCAGACATGTGGTTCTGCTCCATTTGCAGGCGAAACAGGCGGAGTCGCTATGGCTACGGGCGCTGGGGCCACTGGCATGCTGGATACGGCCTGCACTTGGGCAAGCTGCGCTTCCAGTTCTTTTACATGTTGCTCTGCCTTGCGCGCACGCCGGCGTTGCCTGAATTCTGCCGTCCACAAACAGAAAGCTCCCAGCAAAAAGGCAACAGCAGCTACCAACAGCGCCAACACACCAGCTGAAGACTTCCAGCTATATGTCAGCAACCACATATCGAGCGGATCCTGATTACTGGCACTGAACACCACAAGCGCCAGCAGGAATGGGACAACAATTATCAGCCTGATCATGGCATCAAGTCGTAGCCGTATCACACGCAAAGAACAAGCGACTGGATACCATCAACCGCAAGCTTAATGATAAAATATTTCACACATTTTTAGACCCTTGCCAGAGCTACAACAGAAAAGAAGTTTATTGTGTTTCCTCTCGCCGCAACTGTCTGAATCTGGTAGGGCTGGTGCGGATTATATTGTTTTGCTCATTTTTCCTGAATAATGAGCTATTTTTGTTTGCGACATTACTCCTGAGGATCAGACATCCATCATGAATACCGAAACTGCAGATTCACTTGGCGGCGCATCTCACACATCTCCTGCGCCGTCTGTTATGATGGGAATCCAATATGTTAAATCTGTTGAATTTCAGGTTCTTGGGGCACCAGCCATTTACTCACGCGTAACAGAACGCCCTCACCTTGGTGTTTCTGTAGATGTACGTGCCCATCAAATGGGTGAAAACCAGCCCAACTTTGAAGTTGAACTGATCTTGCGCTGTCAGGGGCACCTTCCTGCACAACGAGAAGGGGAAGAAGTTGTCCCCTTATTTGATGTGAATCTGACTTATGCAGGTATCTTTACGCTGCAACATGCAACAGCAGAAACCTTTGAAACCTTGCTTCTTATAGAAGCACCTCGGCTTCTTTACCCTGCTGCCCGCAACATGCTGGCCACTCTATGCCGAGAAGCAGGCTTCCTACCCGTTATCATGCAGCAGATTGACTTTGCGGCATTGTGGCGCAACCGCCGTGCTGTAGGCTGAAAACAGCATTCAGGCCCTTTGATTTCCATACCTGAAAACGAAAGATGACAGACTATGCCAAGTAAAGCATCCGAAGCTTTATGGTACCCCTTTGACGCAAATTGGTACCGCGCAGAATACGGCGCAATTATGGATGCTCTGTTGTCTTTTTCTGACCATGAGCTTGAACAATGGTACAAGGTCGAAGGGGCATCCTCCGGCCATTCACCCAACAGATATTTCAACGAGGAATGGTACCGGGTAAATTGCTCCGAGGCAGCAGAAGCCATTACAAACGGCACCTGCGTTTCTGGCTTTGAGCATTACTGCAATGGGGGATACAAAAGCTTTTCTCCACATTACCTATTTTCCGAACGGTATTATCTTCAGCGCTACCCCGATATTTCGGAGCAAAATTTGCAAGCTGGCGGTTTTGTAAATGGGTATGACCACTTCCTCCGATCCGGCGATAAGGAAAAGCGCTCGGGCCATCTGTTTTTTGATCCAAACGTCTACATGCAAAACAGACCGACTGACCCAAACCTGAACAGCCTTACGCCATTTATGAACCTGCTGCATTCAGCACACACACTACCCAATTCCATTACGCTGTCTGATCACTTTAATCCTGCATGGTATCGTGCTCTCAGCCCGGATGCAGTTATGGCTGTGGAATATGGTTTTGCACCTAATGTGCTTTATCATTTCCTCAGCACCTTTACGCCTGATCGTTTCTAAGTTTTCCTTTGTGCTTTACAGACCCGTATTTTCCTGCGCTGAAGGAAGAAGCCCATGCTTGCTCTAACACAAGGTGACCCGGCAGGTATTGCGCCTGAAATTACTGTAAAAGCATGGCGCATATTGCGCGAAAGCAAGCTCCCCTTTGTTTTTGTGGGAGACCCTACCCTTCTGGAGCAACATGCCCCAGTACAGGCCGTGCGCTATCTGGAACAGGGATCGGATATCTTCTCCCACGCTATTCCCGTGCTCCCCCTCCGACTGGCAACACCTGCCTCTCCCGGAGAGCCAGACCGTCAGAATGCATCCAGTGTTATTGAAAGCATCCGTCTGGCCGTAGAATTAGCCCAGAATGGTGAAGCCTCCGCTATTATCACCAACCCTATCAGCAAAGAGGTTATTCAAAGCGCGGGCTTCAAACATCCGGGGCACACCAGCTATCTGGCAGAACTATGCCATGTGCCTGGACAGGAAGTGATGATGCTGGCTGGGCCCTCTCTCAAGGTTGTGCCTGTTACCGTACATGTCTCCCTCCGGCACGCACTGGAGCAGTTAAATACAGAGTTGATTATTAAAACAGCCCGCACAGTTACCACTGGGCTAAAACGCGATTTTGGCCTGAAAGCCCCGCGCATTGTCGTGGCCGGATTAAACCCTCATGCGGGAGAAAACGGCTTGATGGGACATGAGGAACAACAGATTATCATCCCAGCCATTAAAGCCTTACAGAAGGAAGGGCTTAATATTACAGGCCCCATGCCGCCAGATACCATGTTCACACCCGCAGCGCGCAGCCATTATGATGTGGCTTTGTGCATGTATCATGATCAAGGGCTGATCCCTCTTAAAACACTGGATATGGCAGAAGGTGTGAACGTAACGCTAGGGCTGCCCATTATCCGCACATCGCCCGACCACGGAACAGCCTTTGACATTGCGGGCCAGAACAAGGCAGACCCAAGCAGCCTTGTTGCTGCCATTCGGTTGGCCGCACAGCTTGCGCAAAACAGAAGGAACGCAGCATGACTTCAGCTATCCGGCTTGGCGTCAACATTGATCATGTGGCCACCATTCGCAATGCACGTGGGGGCACATATCCAGACCCCGTTGCTGCGGCCCTGTTAGCTATTCAGGCTGGTGCAGATGGTATTACCGCCCATCTGCGTGAAGATAGGCGCCATATCCGTGATAAAGATTTAGAACGCCTGCGTGCAGAAATTGCGGCTCCCCTTAATATGGAAATGGCTGCAACAGAAGAAATGGTTGGCATAGCCCTTGGCTTGCGCCCCCATGCCTGCTGCCTTGTGCCCGAACGGCGTGAAGAACTAACTACAGAAGGCGGTCTGAACGTAGCGGGGCAACTAGAAACACTTACACCAAAGGTGCAAAAACTCGCACAGGCAGGTATCCGTGTTTCACTGTTTATAGATCCCTCTCCCGCACAAATAGAAGCTGCCGCCAAAACAGGCGCACAAGTTGTCGAACTCCACACTGGCGCTTATGCAGAAGGGAAAGCGGGAGAACTGGAACGCCTGCGTGCCGCAGCCATGCAAGCGGCCTCTCTTGGGTTGGAAGTGCATGCTGGCCACGGGCTGACATTTGAAAACGTTGGCCCCATCGCCAGCCTGCCAGAACTGCGAGAACTCAATATTGGGCACTTTCTGATTGGACAGGCCATTTTTGATGGTCTGGCAGCCGTTGTGCAAAGCATGAAACGCCATATTGCAGAAGGCACGGCCCTTTAAGATGGAAGAACCACAGGAATACAAAACACCCAAAGCCTTACTTGTAGCCGTTATTGGCATGGGTGTGCTGATTGTGGTGGGTGTTGTGGTATTGGCAGGCGTACTTATTCATCGCATGAGTAGTAAACCCACTCCGCCCAACCTTCCACCGGTTGCGCTATCGGATACGGCTCCATCTGCCAATCTTTCCACGGCACATGCTACATTACCTGCTGGTGAACACCTGTTAAGCGTAACACGCGTGCGGGATAACGTATTGGCCCTGCATGTTACAGAACAGGGGCAAGACCGGATTCTGTTATGGGATGTGCCAACCGGCCAGTTGCGTACCGGGCTGGATATAAACGCGGCACATTAACACTATGTCTTTGCTTTCTCCCCTTACCGCCATTGGGCTTATGAGTGGCACATCACTTGATGGCGTAGATGCAGCTCTCATACAAACTGATGGCACACGTATATTCCGGCACGGCCCAGCGCTGACCGTGCCTTATACGGCGGAATTACGGGCACGCCTGCGCCGCATACTGGATGAAGCTCCTCAGCTTGCGTCTTCTGATCCTGCATTACTGTCTGCAGAACATGATCTGACAAAGGTGCATGCCATAGCTGTTGAAAAACTGCGCCAAATGGCACCTGATATGCCAGCCGATCTTATTGGCTTTCATGGTCAGACCATTCTGCACCAGCCTGGGCGCACATGGCAGATTGGCAATGCCATTGCGCTTTCTTCTACTACAGATTTGCCTGTTATCCATGACTTTCGCAGCGCTGATGTACACGCAGGCGGAGAAGGTGCTCCGCTGGCCCCTTTATATCATGCAGCCCTTTTGCACGATCAGCCACGCCCCGTTGCAATCCTGAATATTGGAGGCGTTGCTAATCTTACTCTGCTGACCTCAACAGGTGAGATTCTGGCCTGTGATACAGGCCCCGGCAATGCTCTGCTGGATGACTGGACTTTCCGCCATACTGGCATCCCCTACGATAAAGATGGGCGCTTGGCACGCAGCGGTAAAGTGTCTGCATCTATTCTGAAGCAGCTCGTGGCACATCCATTTTTTAGCAAACCAGCCCCTAAATCTCTCGACAGGCTAAGCTTTCATACAGCCTTGCAAAATATTGCTGCGCTCTCCCCGGCAGATGGAGCTGCCACACTGGTTGCCTTTACTGCGGAAACCATTGCCCGCACGCCTTTACCAGAGCAGCCTCAAGCATGGTTTGTATGTGGCGGCGGCCGACATAACTCTGCTATTATGGAAGCACTTACTCAACGGTTACCCGGCCAAGTCTCTCCGGCAGAAATTCTTGGATGGAATGGAGATGCGCTGGAAGCCGAGTGCTTTGGCTTTTTGGCTGTAAGAAGCCTGTATGGGTTCCCTTTATCACTTCCATCCACCACAGGTGTACCTGCCCCTCAACAAGGTGGCCGGTTAAGTTGCGGCAGCATTACACCATGGAAGGCGAAAGCTGTTTTAAACACGAAATTGCAGTATGATATTGCCTAATACATTTCATTGAACAGGAAAGACTCAAAACCATGAAACGCTTTCTGGCATTCGGCCTGTTGCTTGCTGCCCTTGGCGCGCCGGTACTAGCCTGTTCTGCAAGTGCGCAAACCGTTATTGACGGCAGCGATAAAAAGGCATCCCCTTTTGTAAAAAATACACTCAAGACGCTTACAAAACGCTTTCCGGATACCCACCCTTTTTTCCGCGCAATAACTACGCACCCCAATGCAGAAAAGAAGCAGGTTGTGTGTGGGGAAATCAGCCTGAGTTCCAGTAAAACACCGGAACCCGATAGCTTTATGCTGTTTGGTGCTACGGAAGGTGAAAACGCACCTATTGTTTATGAACCTCGTGAAATCCCACCATCTATTGATTCACGTGAAGTAAATCTGTGGATCAATCACGGAGCGGATCTGGCAGATTTGGAAGAAATGGGTTGCGTGCCAGAGGGTAGCTATCGGCAATATGGCGATAAGCTAAACCAAGTTTTACAGAATAAAAAGCACAGCGCCACACGCTAAAACATCAAGCTGTTTTTTCTGCCCCACTACAAACAGCACCCCTGTTTGTAGTGGAAAAGACACAACTTGGTTGCTCGAACCAAAAAGACATACAGAATAATTGACAGGCGGTAACTTTCATCGCCATCCTTCTCCCGGTCACGAACAAAAAAAATAAAATGACCGGGTTTTCTGTAATGAAATATCTGAACCTCCTACTCGCCCTGCCCTTTTTAGGGTTACTTTGGACGCCCCTGTATAATAGGCACGATCCTGTTTTGTGGGGTTTTCCATTTTTCTACTGGTACCAATTCGCATGGGTACCAGTAACGTCTGCTCTTATCTGGATTGTCTGGAAAAAGGGGCAAAACACATGAGCACCATAAACCCTTGGGCGCTTGGCGTTTTTGTTTTCTTTTTTGCCGCGACCATTGTTGTTGGCAGTTCCATACAATGGATACGCGGCCTGTTTCATGCCAAACGTGATACCGACAGCCATGAGGAATGGTCACTCGGTGGGCGAGAATTTGGGCCGTGGGTAACATGGTTTTTGGTGGGAGGAGACTTTTACACCGCTTATACGGTTATTGCAGTACCTGCGCTGGTATATGCGGCGGGAGCATATGGCTTTTTTGCGCTGCCTTATACCATTATTGTTTATCCCTTCATTTTTCTTGTTATGCCAAAGCTTTGGAAGATTGCGCGCGCAGGCGGGCACGCAACAGCGGCAGATATTGTAAAGGCACGCTTTAACAGCCGGGCACTGGAAGTGATTATTGCCTTAACCGGGCTGGTAGCGGTTATGCCTTATATTGCGCTCCAGCTTATTGGTATCCGTACTGTGGTGCAGGCTTTAGGATTACCGGGCGATCTACCACTCATTATCGCCTTTATTTCCCTAGCTGCTTACACATGGTTGGGAGGGCTACATGCTCCGGCACTTACGGCCTTTATCAAGGATATTATGATCTATATTGCCGTGCTGGTAGCGGTAACTGTTATACCCCTACACACCGGCGGTTACAGTGCCTTGTTTGCCTCTGCGGCACATACAGATACGGTGCTTAAAACCGGACAAAACTTACCTTATGCTACCCTTGCGCTTTCTTCCGCTTTAGCTGCATTTTTATATCCTCATACACTTACGGGTATTCTGGCGTCTCGTTCAGCAGATACCATCAAACAGAATGCTGTTTTCTTACCCGCATACACCATTGTATTGGGGCTTATAGCCATGCTGGGCTTTATGGCGCATGCGGCTGGCATTAACACCACCAATACCTCCATGGTTGTGCCAATGCTGTTCCAAAGTGTATTTCCTGCATGGTTTGCCGGTTTTTGCCTTGCTGCCATTGCCGTAGGGGCATTGGTGCCTGCGGCCGTTATGGCAATTGGCGCGGCCAATCTGGTCACCAACAATTTGCTTCCCCCACAGGCAAATCCAGTACGCACCAGCCGCATTGTAGCTTTTATAGTAAAAATTGGCGCACTGATTTGCGTATTGTTCCTGAACGCGCAGTTTGCCATTGATTTCCAGCTTTTGGGAGGCGTGTTTATTCTACAAACATTCCCTGCGCTTATTCTGGGCCTGTTTCGTGTGCGCTTTTCTGCCGCCGCTATGCTAACTGGGTGGGCTGTAGGCACAGTTTTTGGTGTTAGTATTTGCTGGATGGACGGCCTAAAACCTATTCACCCCGTTAATCTGGGGCTATTTTCTGGCAATATTTCTACTGGCCTTCTTTCTCTGGTTATCAATATTGCCATAGTTGCACTTGTATCCGTGATGGCCCCCGCCAAACAGAATATCCCAGCTAATACAACTGCCTGATGCACAACAGGTGTTAAAAAAGGAAGGCTTATCCCAAGCCTTCCTTTTTTCTTAGAAAATCTGTCGTTCCCATTAAAAATTCAGAAAAACGGTTGAAGCTTTTTTTCGATTTCCCGTTTTCTGAAATTCCAGTGTCTGGTCACGCACAAGCTGATAGAGATCTATCCCTTTCTGGCGTGCGGGCTCTTCCAGTTCTGCGTAGATATCTTCAAGCAGATAACCTTTTTGTCCTACTTGTCGTGCAAGTAAAGGAGAACGATTCTGCTGGCGACATGTTTCCAAAAACACACTTAAAGCCGCCTCACCTTGGGGCTGTAAGTCCATGGGAGAACGCGCCAGAAAATCCACCTCTGCGTTCAGGCCTATAAAAACCCCACGAAACATACGGCTACCGGCATTAAAGCTGATAACAGCCGGAATGCCGCCGATAAACATCATATCCCGACCAGAAACCGACATTGCTGGGGATCTGCTCCTTCTGTTTCAAACGTAGGTGCTGCTATACTCTTTCCATGCTGTGCCAGAGAGCGCACATCACCGCAAACACTTTCCACACAGAGCTTTCACCATGAAAGACAATCGTTCCGTGCAAATGGATTTTCTTTTGCCAGATATCCGGCCAAACTCCGTGCAGTTGGATGCCGGAGCCGTATTATTGCCCGGTTTCGCGTTGCATGATGCTGAAGCCTGTATGCTGGCTGTTCACCGCATTACGCAGCAAGCGCCATTGAGAAAAATGTACACCCCGGGCGGAGGGCAGATGTCTGTTGCCATGACGTGCTGCGGCCCATTTGGATGGGTTAGCACATCACAAGGCTACAGCTATACCAGAGTAAACCCTTTTACTGACCAACCTTGGCCAAATATGCCTACCATTTTTCAAACTTTGGCGCACAAGGCTGCCCAAAAAGCTGGTTTCGCACAATTCCAGCCCAATGCCTGCCTTATCAATTCTTACAGTCCTGGTGCACGCATGGGCCTTCATCAAGACCGCGATGAAGAATGTACGGAACAGCCTGTGGTTTCTCTCTCATTTGGCTTGGAAGCGGTTTTTCTGTGGGGAGGGCTTAAAAGATCAGATCCTACTCGACAAATTTTGCTCAGGGATGGAGATGTTCTGGTGTGGGGTGGGCCTGATCGCTTACGCTTTCATGGCATAAAACCCATTCGGGCTGGCACACATGCCAGAACAGGAGAAACCCGCCTGAATATTACCTTTAGATTTGTGGCGACTTGAACCAATTGAATTTTCTCATGGTGTTTTCTTATAAGGCAGAAATATATGCCCTCTTCTTTTAGCCGTCGTATTTTGCTTACGGGAGCAGCAAGCCTATTCTATTCCTCAACAAAGAAAAGCATGGCATCCGATACCCAAAACAACTTTACACAAGTGGAACGCATTTTTCAGGATGCCATCAAAAACGGTAAAATACCGGGAGCCGTTGCCGCCATTGCCCATAAAGGCCAAGTGGTTTGGAAAGGTGTGTTTGGGCAACGCGCACTTGTACCTCATCCAGAAGCCATGACATGGGATACGCTGTTTGATATGGCGTCTCTTACCAAAGTGCTCATTACTGCTCCGGCCATCATGCAGTTGTATGAACGTGGATTAGTCCAACTAGATGTGCCGGTTTGCCATTATCTTCCTGAATTTTCCAGACAAGGCAAACAGGAAATTACTGTTCGCCAGTTGCTCACGCACTATTCCGGTTTACCGCCAGATCTGGATCTTTCAACACCGTGGATAGGCCGTAATACAGCTATACAGATGGCATTTTCCTGCACGCCCATTCATCCTGCGGGAGAGCAGTTTGTTTATAGTGATATCAACTTTATCCTGCTTGGGCTGATTGTAGAAAAGCTCTCTGACCTGACCCTACAAGACTACGCAACACAAAATATTTTCAAACCACTGGGCCTAAAAAGAACCTTTTTTACTCCAGCTCCCACACTTTCCAGCACAATTGCCCCTACTCAGTATGATGAAAAGGGAAACCTTCTTCGTGGTATCGTGCATGATCCCACAACACGCCGGATGGGAGGTGTTGCAGGTCATGCAGGATTATTTTCCTGCGCGGATGATATGACACGCTACGCCATTGCGCTGCTCAACAAACGCGCCGGGCGTTCTTCTCCTTTTCCACTTAAGGCAGATACACTGGTCATGATGTCATCCCCGCAGCAACCTGCGGGCAAAACCGATCAACGAGGTTTAGGGTGGGATATTGCCACTCATTATTCTACCCCGCGAGGTGATTACTTTCCCATAGGATCGTTTGGCCATACCGGTTTTACGGGTACATCTCTGTGGTTAGTGCCGCAAACAGATAGCTTTGTTCTGATTTTAACAAACAGGGTTCACCCTTACGGAAAGGGCAATGTTATTGCCTTACGGCATGATATTGCCTCTGCAGCGGCTTTGGCTTTAGAGCACCTTTGAACAGCAACTTTATACAGGCAACTTCTTTTCAGTGTTCATAAAGGTGCTCACCTATAAACACCGAAAAGAAGTTGCCTAACATATAAAAATTTACCCGATAAATTTAGTCTTCCTGTCGGGCCATCCGGGCCTGCCGTTCTAACCATTTTTGAGCAGATACTTTGCGAGATGGATCAAGCATACGGTAAAGCCGGATCACATCATGCTCATCGGGTGTAATCACCAACTCAATATCTTCCTGCACGTAGCCGGTCAGAAAAATTTCTGGGTCAACATTAAAAAGTGCCGCCAGTTTGGGAATATGCTTTCTGGCGCTTCCTTCCCGTCCGGTTTCCCAAAAAGCGATAGCTGGCCTTGAAACCCCCAGCGCGTCTGCAACCTGCTGCTGCGTAAGTCCAGCGGATTTACGCAGGATCTTGATCCTTTGCCCAAGATCTATCCCGGGTGAAATAACGTCGTCCTGGTCAGCCATTGCTCTTTATATCCATTGCTCCAGAGTTACCGTGGTTCTTGTAGCATGCCCAATATTTTATGGTTGCCATATTTCATGCTCTGCAAAGTATGGCAGATCATTGCAAACTTAATAACCTGATAACATATTTTGTTATATGCAATAAGTAGTCTTAGATTTACAGAAATGCAAAATCAAAAATGTCTTTTTCCACAAATCGTTTAATATTAGCCATTATCTAACATAACATCCCAAATATAGTGCATCCATACACTTAAATATTGCATGCATCACAATGCAGCCATCTCCGCACAAAAGATGTGCATTATTGACATCTTTTTATGTGTATATAAGATGTAAATGAAATACATTTTATACGGAATCCTCTCCATGTCTTCACCACTTGATGCAAAAACAATCTCAATCATAAAAGCCTGTGTCCCTGCGCTTGAAGCACACGGGCTGGATATTACGCAGGAAATGTATAAACGCCTGCTCTCCAACCCCGATATTCGGGATCTTTTCAATATGTCTCACCAAAAAGATGGTGAACAACCCAAAGCCCTTGCCTTGGCTGTGCTGGCTTATGCCCGCAATATAGAGAACCTAGGCGCACTAGGCGGCATGGTTGAACGTATTGCTGAAAAACATGTTGGACTGAACATTCTTCCAGAGCACTATCCCTACGTAGCTGATGCACTTTTGGGAGCGATTGCTCAGGTATTAGGTGATGCCGCCACCCCCGAAATTCTGGAAGCATGGGGGAAAGCTTACTGGTTCCTGGCAGAAATTCTAATTGGCCGTGAAGAACAGATTTACGAGGCCCATGCCGCAGCACCAGGTGGATGGGTAGGCTGGCGGCCCTTTACGGTACGACGCAAAGTGCGGGAAAGTGATACCATTACATCCTTTGAGTTGGTACCTGTTGATAACAAACCCATTATGAAGCACGAAGCCGGGCAATATCTCAGCTTTAAGCTGGATGTTCCTGAGCATGGCTCACAACGACGCAACTACAGTATTTCCTCCGAACCCGGCGTAGATCATTACCGCATTAGTGTTCGTCGGGCTGATGGGGGTGTGGTTTCTCAATGGCTGCATGATACTGTGCAAGAAGGACAGGTTCTGGACGTTTCTGCACCAGCAGGAGATTTTACCCCCGGAACAGAAAAAAACAGCAAAATCGTTCTGCTGTGTGCAGGTGTTGGGCAAACACCTTTTATTTCTACCCTTGGTGCATTTTTGAAAGATGGCACCAAGCGCAACATCCACTACATCCACGGTGTTCACACTGCGCAGGATGAAGCATTTACGGATTATATCTCTGCTTTGGCTGAAAAAGATGCTCTTGAAGCTGATATTTTCTATAGCCACTCCCCCGTGCCCACAAACCGTTCAAGCAAGAACGTGACGCTGCATGAAGGCAGAATCAGCGCAGAATGGATTAAACCTCGTGTAGATATAACCGCAGATTACAATATCTGTGGCCCCGATAGCTTTATGCGAGATATGATTAAAGCTCTTACAGAAGCTGGTGTGCCGGAAAACCAGATTCATTATGAATTCTTTGGGTCCGCGGCTGATGCAGAACTTGTAGGCGCTTAATTTTACAATGTTGGCCTCTCTATTTGATGAAGAATAGAGAGGCCATTTTTAAACTTTAGTCGGCTATTCTGATGCGCTCAGAATGGCGTAATATGCGGGAAAGCCAGTTGCCCAAAGCCTGCATCCCCGTCACCAACACAATCAATACGGCGACCACTCCTAACATCACGGTAGTGTTAAAGCGCTGATAGCCATAACGAATAGCTAGATCCCCCAAACCGCCAGCCCCAATAGTGCCAGCCATAGCTGATGCACCCACCAAGGTCACCAGTGTAACCGTTATGCCAGATACAAGCGCTGGCATGCTTTCTGGTAGCAAAACATAACGGATAACCATCCACCGTGTTCCGCCCATGGCACGTACGGCATCCACCAACCCATGATCAACTTCCCGCAACGAAACCTCGGCAATGCGTGCAAAATACGGAATAGCAGCAATGGAAAGCGGGACAATGGCAGCCGTTGTGCCCAACGCACTTCCAACAACTATCCGCGTAAATGGAATAAGCAGCACCAGAAGAATAATAAATGGCACGGCCCGGATGGCATCAATCACCACACCAAGTAAACGTGGCAGCACAGGCAATGGGTAAAGGCCACCACGCCCTGCAACAACCATAAAAACAGCTAATGGCAGCCCAAAAAGTACTGCAATAAACCCAGATACCAGCACCATTATCAGCGTTTCGACTGTAGCGTGCCATAGCAGATCAAGAATGAGCCGGGACATATCCTACCACTTCTGCTGCATGACAATTTTGCTGAAGAAAGTTCATGGTCGCAACGGAAACATCTCCAATCTGCAACAAAACATCCAACACCTGATATTCCGCATCCTCGGCAGGAATAACGCGCAACAAAGAGGCCTGTGTCTGGCACATCTGCTGCACATTTTGCAGTAACGGCGCCATAATTAGGTTCTGGTCCACTGTTAACCTGACCACTGCATGACTACCTTCTTGTGGGCTGCGTTCCATATTCGGGGGTAAGGCAGCTTGCAGGCTGGTTTCTTCCAAAATATCCGCCGGAAGGCCTCGTGCCACAACCCGGCCATGATCCAACACAAGAACATGCCTGGCTAATGCACGCACAACGTCCATTTCATGCGTAATAAAAACAATAGTCAGCCCCAATTCACGATTGATGCTGTTTAACAAAGCCAATATCGACTCTGTCGTTTCAGGGTCCAACGCAGAAGTGGCCTCATCACACAACAGCAAGGCAGGTTGTGCTGCAAGGGCACGGGCGATACCAACACGTTGCTTTTGCCCACCAGAGAGCATAGCCGGATATTTATGAGCATGATCGGCCAAACCCACCAGATCAAGCAGTTCCGCTACACGCTTCACGCGCTGATCCCGTGGTATGCCTGCAATTTCTAATGGCAAAGCCACATTGGCTGCCACAGTGCGGGATGTCAGCAAATTGAAATGCTGGAACACAAGCCCAATACGCCGACGTAAAGGAATAATCTGAGATTCTGGAAGAACCGCCAGATCCTGCCCTTCTAACAAAATACGCCCCGATTGGGGACGATCCAGCCCGCACAAACACCGTAATAGGGTGGACTTACCCGCCCCAGAGCGCCCGATGATGCCGAGACTATCGCCTTTTTCAACCGTAAACGAAATATCCTTAAGGGCAGGCTGCCCACCAAATGAGCGGGTAAGATGTTCAACCTGTAAAAGACTCATGACCAACCCGGCACAACTGCACCATGAAAAGCCTGTGCCAACGCCTGTTTGACATTATCTTGCTGAAAAGCTGAAACCAGCTTGCTCACCCATGGTGCGCCCTTATCTGCTTCGTTCACCGCAATAAAGCAGACATACGGATTATTTTGCGGGGCTTCCTGCGCAATCCGCTCTTTCTGTAAATCAATACCTGCTTTGTTGGCCCAATCTGTATTTACCACAGCAGCATCCATATCTGGCAGCGCGCGCCCCACCATTCCAGCATCCATTTCTTTTACAGAAATCTGGCGTGGGTTTTCGGTAATATCCAATGCAGTCGGCACTAAGCCAGCATCTTCAGCCACTTTAATCAGCCCCAGTTTTTGCAGCAGCAAAAGGGCACGCCCTTCATTCGTTGGGTCATTAGGCACACCAATAACTGCTTTGTTGGGCAGTTCTGCAACAGACTTCCAGCGCCGAGAATACAAACCTATGGGAGACAGATACGTGTTGCCGACAGAAACAATATGGAAATTCTTGGCCTTGTTCTGTGCTTCCAGAAATGGCCCATGCTGGAACGCATTTGCATCCAGTTCGTGCTCAGCCAATGCCTCATTCGGCGCATTGTAATCTGAAAACGGAATAATCTTGAGTGTCAGCCCTTCTTTGGCAGCATTTTCTGCCACCACGCGCCAAACATCTTCATCTTCCCCGGCAATAATGCCGATCCGCAAAACCTGACCATCTGCACGCGCAACACCGTAGGGGGCCATCATGGCCACGCCCATTCCGGCAAGCATTACCCTACGGGATAAAAAGGACGAAGACATGATTTATAGTCCATTCCAGATAAATACGATTTTGTGTGTATAAACAGAAAATAACACGTAAATGTCAAGT
This sequence comes from Acetobacter sp. DmW_125128, assembly GCF_008704325.1. Lineage (NCBI taxonomy): Bacteria > Pseudomonadati > Pseudomonadota > Alphaproteobacteria > Acetobacterales > Acetobacteraceae > Acetobacter > Acetobacter sp. DmW_125128. Next base: position 72,302 of record NZ_VHOP01000022.1, read on the forward strand.
TTATACGGGCGAGCCACCCGTACGCTCCTTACCCTTTGAACACAGGCCCTTCTGGCAACAGCTTGCCGGGATTTAGAATGTTCAACGGATCCAGCGTTGCTTTCAACGCCCGCATGACAGACAGAGCCCCTGCCCCGTGCTCGGTTTCAAGAAATTCCAGCTTGCCCAAACCCACACCATGTTCACCACTGCATGAGCCCCCCATCTCCAAGGCTCGTGCAACAATCTTGCGATCAAGATCAAGCGCGCGGGCATGCCCGGTATCACTATCTTCTGTCATGATCAGGGTATGGAAATTGCCATCACCAACATGACCTAAAATAGCAGCCTGCAAGCCAGAGGCCGCAATATCCTGCCGAACGCCATCTATCAGATCTGCCAAGCGAGAAATGGGCACAATGCAATCCGTGCTGATAACACGCGCTGCAGGATCAATCGCTTTGGCAGCCCAAAACGCATTGTGCCGCGCATTCCAAAGGCGTGCGCGCTCATCCGCCGTATCGGCCCACATAAAGCGCAACCCATTGTTTTCGCGCGCAATGTCTTCCGTAACACTCACCTGTTCACGCACGGATTCTGGCGCACCAGCAAATTCAAAAAACAGGGTTGTAAGAGGCTGTAGATCTGTCAGGCCAGAATAACTGATACTGGCAGCCATCTGCACATCGTCCATCAGTTCCACACGGGCGATAGGCACCCCCATCTGGATGATTTCAATAGCTGTGCTGACGGCATCATGCAGATTTTCAAACTGGCAAATGGCAGCCGAAAGCTGTTCGGGAATACCATGGAGGCGCAACTGCACTTCTGTAATAATCCCTAGCGTGCCCTCAGACCCTACGAACAAAGAAGTGAGATCATACCCGGTGGAAGACTTGCGCACCCGCCCACCAGTACGAATAACCTCTCCATTTGCCAGCACAACAGTTAACCCAAGCACATTTTCTTTCATGGTGCCGTAACGCACAGCGGCTGTGCCAGAAGCACGCGTGGCGCACATGCCGCCCAATGTTGCTTCCCCACCCGGATCAACCGGAAAAAACAAGCCCGTATCCCGCAACTGAACATTCAGCACTTGCCGGGTCAGACCCGCCTGCACACGACAATCCAGATCAGCCGGATTAACTTCCAGCACTTCTGTCATACGGGAAAGATCAAGGCTAATGGCATGTTCTGGGGGCGTAACATGCCCTTCCACCGATGTGCCTGCCCCAAATGCAACCACTGGAACCTGATAATGATGGCAAAGCTTGAGCACTTCGGACACATCCGCCGTGCTTTCAGCAAACACCACGGCAGTGGGCATGCGAGCCACCTGCAAAGCCTCTCCATGACTATGGGCTTCACAAACAGACGCATTGCACGAAACACGTTCATTAAACTGTGCTTTTAGTTCCGCCAGCACAGCCTCAGCCCGCTTGGCAGCGTCTGCATGGGGTAATGAAGTGTTTATCATATTCTGTCCTGTCTTTCCGATAAGCGGCGACTTTTTTAAATCGGCTGGCAAAGGTGCCGCAAATATCAACGGCTTGATCTTGTATCTTAAATTAATAACGCGGTGAGATCACACGATGGCGTACAACCTCTCCAACAATCACCAGTGCCGGACTTTGTATCTGCTGTTCGGCCACCAGTGCTGGTAAGGTCGCTAATGTGCCCTCGCATACTCTCTGCTCTGGCAAAGTACCTTTTTCCACAACAGCGACAGGCCAGTTTTCAGGCAATCCGTGCTTAACAAGCTGGGCACAAAGCTGAGAAAGCATTGTTAGCCCCATATAAATCACCACTGTCTGATTTTTAAGAGCAATGGTTTCCCATTCCAGATTCAGCACGCCGTCTGCACGTGCATGTCCCGTAATAAACAGGCATGCCTGCGCGCAATCACGATGTGTAAGTGGAATACCAGCATATGCCGCACATCCATTGGCAGCAGAAATACCCGGAATAATCCGGAACGGTACACCGGCCTCTACCAATGTTTCCAGTTCTTCCCCGCCTCGGCCAAATATAAAAGGATCTCCGCCTTTCAGACGCAAAACCCGCTGGCCAGCCTGTGCACGACGCACCAATTCATGATTGATGTCTTCCTGCGGCAATGTATGACGATTGCGCTTTTTTCCTACAAAAACACGCTCGGCATCTCTCCGCACATAATTCAAAATTTCTGGACCGACCAGATTGTCATACAGAATAACGTCCGCATCCTGCATAAGCCGTAAAGCTGCCAGAGTTAGCAAATCAGGATTACCCGGTCCGGCCCCAACCAACCAGACCTCACCGCGGGCAGCGTTCCCCTCTTCCAGCTCCTGCAGGCTGCGTGTGGCTTCAACCGTATTGCCTACCAAAGCAACGCGTGCACCTTCTCCATCCAGAAAATGTTCCCACAACTGCCGGCGTGCCGAAGTGTCAGGGATACGCTGGCGCAATTCATCCCGCATAGTGGACATAAAATCTGCCAGACGGTGCAGGCCTTCTGGCAGAACACGCTCCACCATTGTTCTTAACCTACGGGCAAGAACGGGAGCAGCTCCTCCAGTAGAAATAGCAACCTGCACTTTCCCTCGTGTGACCAATGCAGGCGTAATAAATGTGGAAATAGCCGGATCATCCACGGCGCAAACTGGCACATTCTCCGCTTTGCATAGAGTGGCAAGTGCTTGGTTCAGATCTCGATCATTGGTTGCCAGATAAACCAGACGACAGCCAGCAAGGCGCGGCTGCAAATCCTGTGCAGATGTATCCTGTGGAAAATGGTGTATGGTGCCTTTATCCACCATCCGTTCAAGTTCGGAACACAAGGAAGCCGAAAGCACCTCAACCCGCGCACCTGTGGATACAAGAAGCTGCACCTTGCTAGCGGCAACATTTCCGCCACCCACAACAAGAACCCGCTCGCCTTCCATGCGAAACACGACGGGAAACCAACCTGTATTTTCTGACAAACCTTGCATAGCGCCTCTGCAAGCAGGCTTCTGCTCTAGATGCAAGAGCCCAAACACCTCAAACGCGAAAAAGATTTCCAGACCCTACCTTTATGGGCAAAAAGCCGCCTGTTTAATGTATGAAAATTGCTGACATAAATTGGAACGCACCTATTCAATATTTGGAAAAGTTATATTCTCTGAAGCTCGATGTTGACCCAGCTTACCAACTTCACCCTTGCTACATGACCTTTATGAACCTTCCCTATTATTATCATATGCTTTTGGATGTTTGCGTTAGCTCTCCCCTGTAATTGGCCGTATTCTGCCAAAAATCAAACGTTTGCCTGCGTTTTTCCACCAAATACGTATACACTCCAAAAGAATCTGCTTGTGCTGAAGATATTTTTCTCGTAGGAAGCCGCATCAGCCTCTTGTCCCGTTCGTCTAGAGGCCTAGGACACCGCCCTTTCACGGCGGCAACACGGGTTCGAATCCCGTACGGGACGCCAATATTTCCAATGACTTAGAGTTTTGGTCACGGAATGATTGACTGCTTTTGGGTTCACCACCAAAAAAAACGATAAGCACATGGTTCCATGCAAAGGCTATGCTGGGCCCAAGCGAGATTCATCATGAAAGATCGCATCACTTCCGCCAAAACCGCTGCTCTAGGCCACAGGCCGCCCACTTCCTGTCGAGATTGAATATCGCGGCAAGAGCCAGTATCGAGCCAGCAAGCGCATCGCGGACGGAAAAAATATCTACCAGACCTTCTACTTAGCCAAACTGATACGACGCTGACTAGACAGAACGTCTGCCAGCCAGAGCTTGACCAGTTCCAGATACGCGACCACTGGGACGACAGAGCGTCCGTGAACTGGTCGACCACCATGTGCGCGAGAAGATGCAGACCCGGGAAAATGATCGCAAGGGTCACATCCCCGCCATTCTTCAAGACGAGATTGCACAGCAGGCACTGTCGATCTGAACACGACGGCTGTCCGTGGCTTCTGGAACCGGCTGGCCTAGAAATACAGCGGCGCTACAGTCGTCAAACGCCTTAACCTGCTCGCCGCGATCTGTCAGCATGGGCTCGCAGAGTGGGACTTACCCTTCTCAAAAAATCGGCCGCCGCAACAACGGTCAAACATCCCGCTGGCGCAGGCAAAAAGCACAACTGTCGTCTTATAGGCGACAAACACAAGCGTTTTCTGAACCTACTAGCATCTCGTTAAGAACTCTGGGCTCGCCTCAAGGAGTGGTGTGCTCTCGCAACCAGATACGAAAAAACAGAAACATCGTTCCTTGCCGCCATCCACATTGCTGCTGCAGCCGAATGAAACAAGCCCTAACAGACCCTAGTAATTTAATTGTTTTTTATGCTTCTCTTGTAGTTCTGACTGTTTTTTCAAAAACCCCAAAAGAATAGACCATGCATCTTCAACTTCCTTATAATCTATATAAGGCACATCTGATAATGGGGGCCTACAATCATTACCCAAATATTCCTTTAATCTGGACGGCCTGACAATTCTATTTTCAATATAACTGTCACATCTTGTTTTTCCTGCAAGAACAACAAGAGAAAAAATATTCTTTTCTTCTAAACCCGTTGTTAATCTTACAGCATCAACATGCATCTGGTTTTGTCGGAGAGGACTATAAAATTTATATCTTTGATCTGATTCTGGATCATCTGGTTGCCGAACCCAGTTGTAGTCATCTTTTGGATCATGAGAAATATATCCACTATAATATTTTGTTTCTATAACAAATATTCCCCATGGAACTTTCACAATATGATCAATCTGCGTTACTTTTTTACCTGTTGGGGAGTTATATTCTATATATATATTTTTTAATATCCCCCTATTTTTTCTAATATCTTTTATGTATTTATTAACAATACATTCTCCTGCAAACCCTTTCCTTTCAGCATACGATTTCTCAGGAGCAGACGGTTCCTCCTGAAAAGATTGCTCATCATCAATATCTATTATCTCAGGCGTAGATGCCCTGCCATGAAATACAGTGCTCTGGGCTATAGACGATCTGAATTCATATTTGGAAGTAGGGCTTTGATGTGTTGATGATTTAAATGTGTAAGAACTATCTTCTTCAGATGGCTTTTCCTTTGAAGTATCCTGTTTCTGATTGGATACTTTTTCGGTATCTCTACTGGCGGATTCAATTACAATAGCGGCTAAAACAGCTAATACTAGAAAAATTATCCAGTGCGCCAAAATAAAATAGAAAATAATTATTGATATTTTAAACAATATATATATTGCCACTATTGCAAGAAGAAATCTTAACACCAATCTCTCCATAACTGAATAAAAAATAAAAAATGTTCCATAATTTTCAATACAATTTCCGCAAATTTTGTCACCATAAATTTCTAAGATATTTTCTAGAAAATATTCTAATTTCGAAACCTTAATTGACAATTAGGTTGCAGAAAACTGGATCAGACCCAAAAATATAAGTTCAATATTCAAATAATTACAAAAAAATCTGTATTTTTTACGTCGAATAAGAAAATATTGAAGAATTTATATTATATAAAATATTTTCTTATATTTAAAAATACTTAATTTATCCCAATTTTTCTTTATAACTCTTGAATGCATTATAAGCAAAATCAAGATGAAATTGAATGTTTGATAATTCTTCAGATGTTTTATTCAGGATGCCACATAAAGCCAGAGGATTTGGAAATACATGGTCACATTTCTGTGCGATGTCCATCCGGCTTGTCACATAACACGAGTGAGTGCACGTTAATGGATCGCGGACAATTTCTATTAGAATGGAAAAATTTCCTTATTCTATGACAGATATACGCAAAGGGTAATCCAGTAATCTTCCTATAAGATAAGTAGATTTTGAGAAAGAATTTTCTCAGCATATGGCATTTCTGAATGTGCATTACCTTTTATGACAGCGCTAATTTTAGCGATGACCTGCTGTGACGTAATCAGGCGTGTACACTCAAACTAACGTGGTGTATTGGCATGACGAGGGCACCAGAGAAAATCATGATGATCAAAGCGTTCACGCTCATCATTCCAACAGGAATTACATGTATGCCAATTGATAATACGGTAAGGAGTATGATTCCAGACAATAGCTGTGCCATGTATAGGTTTTTGATCAATACAGATAACCCGGTAGCCCTGCTTTTTTAAGATAGGCAACAATCTCCATCCACCCAGTGGGATTGTTCCAGTATTTACACTGAGTGCTGGCCTGCACAGCAATACAGACATATTTTTCGGCTATCGGGCGTGTTTCATCGGACAAAGCAAGTTTGGGTGCTTCTTCCGCAGGATCAACACCTAGAATATACGCGGCAGTGCGATGAAGACCCACCAACCGAAAATC
>NZ_VHOP01000023.1:0-16830 GCF_008704325.1 Acetobacter sp. DmW_125128
CCCCCCCCCATTTCTTCCATTCAAATTAGGTTGACCCAAACAGTCTATAGTCAGATTGGGACAGACCGGAGCCACGGTGTATCAAGGGCTGCATGGTGGTTTTTCCGGGAGATTTCAGATGTGACAACATGCGGGCTATGAAGTTGTCCCGCTGGAGATGCTTTCATTATCATCTCTTGCTAAAAATACGGCAATGCCGCATAAAGAGTTATGCATTCAGTTATAGAAACCCCGATCTTTACCAAGAGGGCAGATGCTCTTTTGAGCCGTGAAGAACGGGCAGAACTCATTAGGCTGCTTGCTGAGAACCCACGCCAAGGTGACGTTATCCCCGGAACTGGTGGCGTTAGAAAGCTAAGGTTTGCTGGGTCAGGTCGAGGCAAGAGGGGCGGTGTTCGGGTCATCTGGTATGTCGCGAGTGACCGGATTCCTGTTTATGCCCTGTTGATCTACGGCAAGAATGAACAGGATGATCTTACGCCAGATCAGAAGAAAGCCATGGCTTCTATGGCTGAACGCATAAAGAAATCAGATCAAGGAGGAACTTAACATGGCAGAGCAAATGAATATTGCCGATGAACTACTTACCTCCATGGAGCAGGCTGTAGGTATTGCCGAAGGGGCTGTAAAGCCCGGTCGTGTCTGGACGCCTCCTGAAATCAATGTTGCTGATATTCGGAAGCGGACTGGTCTGAGCCAGGTGCGTTTTGCTGCGCGATATGGTTTTAGTGCCGCCGCTGTGCGTGACTGGGAGCAGAAGCGCCGGACGCCAGAAAAGGCCGCCCGCACGTTGCTGATGCTTATCGACAAAGAACCGCAGGCGGTGGAGCGTGTGCTTGTTGGCGCATGATGGCCCTTGCAAACGCATCTTCACAGATACATAGTGCCTGAAATGATGAAAGGGCCGCCCGGCAAGGCGACCCCTTCAAAAACTCGCTGATTGCGCCGGCGAGGTGGACTTGATGCAAAAGGTGAAGAAAGCACCCGTTGCGTCCGAAGCTATATTCTAAGGATAACCGAAGCCGGTTTCAAGCCTTAGATCAGCAGGAGAGAGGAAGCCTCGCCCATATTTTAAGGGCTTTGGTTACATGACCTCTTTCGCTTCTACTCTTTGGACACTCACACAAGGCCGTCAGATCACGGCAAAGACGCACCTTGTGCTTCAAGCGTTGGCGTCATTCGCCGGGCATCGTGGTCTCTTTCCATCGCACGAAAGCATTGCCGCCCGTGCTGGATGCAGCACCAGAACCGTTATACGTGCCTTAGAGACCGCTTACCGTTTAGGGATAGTCGAACGGACGCGGCAACGTCAGAGGGTATCAGGGCGTATCTGTAACGGCGTTAATCGATATCGTCTGATCATCAAGCCATTGGAGCAGGCACGTGCTGCCGCCGCCCATTACACACAACAGCTTAAAGATGCTCTAGCCCGCAGAAAACAGCGGTTTTTTCTAAGTGACAAAATGACAGCGGAATCTCATTCTCAGAGTAATTTATTTAATGCAGAGCCACTTTCAGCCGCCGGAATGTCACATAATGACCTGATACGATGGTGTGAAAGCATAGGATATCGGGGCAGTACCTAGTCTCACCTTCTCCAACACACCAAAAACCAACACCGTATGGCTCAGGAATAGGAAGCATATGGAAACACTCGCGGTAAACTAGGTCCTACGTAGCCCGAAACCAACATCACGCCTGCTATTTGCCTACCGATTCAAGGATATATCTTGGGAATCCTGCACAGTTGCAGTTATAAACAAATGCAGTTGTGCACAATGGAACAAGGGCAAAAATGCACATGAGAACTTTTGCAATCGCTATGCAGAAAGGAGGTGTCGGTAAATCCTGGCTTACCAGATCTCTTTCTGTTGCGGCATCTCTGGAAGGCTTGAATGTCCTGGTGATTGATATGGACAGCCAGCAATCAACCGTTGCCTGGTCTGAACGTCGAGAAGCAGACACGCCATTAGTTCAGTTCTCAACAGAGCGCGAACTGCCTGCAATTCTGAAACGTGCAGAGGATGCAGGATGTGATGTTGTATTTATCGACACACCACCAGCCAGAAGCACAGAGACGCCAGCCGCCGTTGATTCCGCCGATATGGTATTGATACCCTGCACACCAGACATAGAGGCATATGAGCAGGTTGCTCGCACGGAACGCTTGGCACGACTGGCAGGGAAACCAGCTCTTGCCGTTCTGACCATGACGCAGCCATCTGGAAAAACTGAACAGGACATAGGGCGAGAGATTTTCGCAAATCTGAACCTGGACATGGCATTGCCGTCTATTGCGCGATTGAAGGCGCATAGAGATGCCGCCCGCGAAGGGAAAACAGCCACAGAGACGGAGCCTAGAGGAAGAGCAGCCCAGGAAATTGCTGCACTCTGGATGCGCATAAAAGAACATGCGAACATTAGCACAAGTGCAATTGTGCACAAAAGCAAGCGTGCAAAGGTGCAAAAATGAGCAAAAAACCAACAGCCAGTTCATTTCTGGACGCGATGAAACGTCAGCAGGAACCAGAGCAGATTGATGAACCGGCAACCAAGGCAGTTAAATCCGTGAAGAATACCAGGGCCGGACTAAAACACATTGGCGGTTATCTGGAGGCTGACACGGTGGAAAAGGTCGCAATTCTTCGCGCGCGTTTGAAGCTGGACAATTCCCAGCTTATCAAACGGGCGATTGAGGAATTATTTGAACGTGAGAATGCTGCCCGCAAGTTTGGGGATCGGTAGGTGTCAACATTGCATACTTTTCTGGACAGATGACCGGGTGGCAGAGAACCGGGATTTTTGAGTGTCAGGAAAACACGGAAAACTCCTTTATTGACGTATTGTCAGTATATTCTTTAGAGGTTTTCTTACACATAAGGGAGCGTTCATCATGGTCGGTCAGATCATCGCCTATGTTCGGGTATCAAGTGTTGACCAGAACACCGACCGGCAAAGGTTTGATGGGGTGAAGGTGGATAAGATCTTCACGGACAAATGCTCCGGCGGCACGCGGAACAGACCAGCCCTCACCGAGATGCTTCGTTATGTAAGGGAAGGGGACACCATACTCTGCCACAGCATCGACCGGCTCGCGCGTGATCTTCAAGACCTATTGCATCTTGTGGAGACACTCACAGCCCGTGGCGTAGGTGTTCGGTTTATCAAAGAAGCCCTGACGTTCGAGGGGAACGCTTCGCCCATGCAGACGATGATCCTGCAAGTGATGGGGTCTTTCGCTCAATTCGAGCGGTCTTTAATCAAGGAACGCCAGCGCGAAGGGCAACAGGCTGCCAGAGCCAGGGGAAAGCTACCCGGACGCAGGAAATCCCTGTCACCGGAACAGATCACGGAACTAAAGGCCCGCGTTTCTGCCCGTGAGCCCAAAGCCCGGATTGCTCGTGACTTGGGAATAAGTCGGGAAACGCTTTATGCGTATCTCAAGGCTGCCTGAGCCTCAGGCCACCATTGCCTGCCATACCGCCGGGTTCATGCCACAAGACATGCAGAACGTCCGTAAAGCATATCTGGAAGCCACGATCTGTTAAAAATTGCATGTTCGGGGGAGATAGGCTTGATCTCAGAGTGTTTCTTGTTGTGGTTGAATACATAATTGCGCTACAAAATCAGCATACAATTTGTATGGAGGAAGCTATGGCATCTCCGCTTTCAATCCGGCTAGATGAACGTCTACGTCTCAATCTTGAACAGGAAGCAGCAGCGAGCGGTATTCCTTTGAGTCAGCTTGTCCGTGATCTCCTGGAAACAGGAGCAAAGCGCGCGCGCCGCGATCGTATTCGCAGAGACAGTGCCCGGGTTGCCCGCTACGTTGCGGCAACACCTTCTGCCCAGGAACTTTTTGAAGAGACCGGTGGAACCCATGGTGCGTGATCGGTCGGTTGTCGCTAGCGGGAGAGTTTTTGCTCCTGGCGAGATTGTTCTTGCAGATTGGCGGGGTGATGCCTTGCCAAAAGAGCCGAACAAACTCCGACCTGCTGTTGTTGTTGAAGATGAATTATTTCCGCCTGAATGGCCGAACGTCATGCTTGTTCCCCTAACAGACGACGAGAACCTCGTTATTCCCGATCTGGCGGTGCGGATTGATCCGAGCGCTGATAACGGCTGTTCCAAGTCATGTTGGGCAATTAGCGCTTTGCTGACAACCACATCCAAGCATCGTCTCCGCATAACCGGAAGCAAGGTACGTCCTGACCAATTATTCGCAATCAGACGTCAGATTGCTTTGTTGGTTGGAGCTGATGGTTAAATCGACGTAGCTGTCTTTCCTCTTACCTGACATGCTCACCGGCCTGAAGGCCGGTGAGCATGTCAGAGGTCAACGGTCCCGCAAATTTGTCTTCCTCCAAATTGGCAGGCCGATTTGCTCCACGTCTGCTTGAGCCATTTTTCGCTCTTGAGGCGGACAGAATGAACGCATCATCAAAAGCGTCTCCAACACCATGCCAACCAGTTCTTCGGGGATGCCACCGGGTTCCTGTGAGCCGGTCTCTCCTGCCGCAGCGGGCTTGCCAGAAACCTTCCGCTCCAGGTCAGCCAGAATGTCAGACACCAGCCTCATATCCTGACCAAGTTCGACCAGCTTATCGTCCATGTTGACTAGCTTGAGGTCACTTTTGGACTGTCTCAAAACGGTGTCCCGAATGTATTTCGCCACGTTTCCATCTGGTGCAACTTCTTGTAGCCGTTCCAGTTCATCATCGCTCAACCTGACGGTAACATTCCTATTGCGCGCCATAAAAAACACCTAACGAAGTTCAAAACGAAGTTCACAAAACAGCATGTTTCTGCGGATTTTCAACATAAATGAAGTTCACTTGAAGTTCAAAAAAAACGAATAAAAACAAAAAACCTTTTGTTTTCAATGAGTTATGCAGTTCGGAGAACTGCGTCATGTGTATAGCCAGATTAAGGAGCAAAAACCGTCAGAACAGGGCAGAAAAAAGACCTTTCCCACACCCATTTATGCAGAAAACAGCGTCCTCTTTCAGCGAGCGCGAGCGAGCATCCTTAAAAACAGACAAAATATACAAAAAGTAGTCAGAAAGTATTCAAAAAGTAGACAAAAAGTAGACAAAATGGAGAAGAAAAAACACCCAAAAAATCGAATGAGATATGCAAAAAATATGCAAAAAGTAGACAAAAAACCCAGAGGAAATCCTGAGTAGTCAAGAAATATACAAAAAGTAGTCAAAAAGTAGGCAAATTGGCTAGATAGCCTCAATAGGTCTTTCTGCTGAAAAGAGGGCTTCATGATGGAGAAAAGGAAATTGGAAGAATCCCGAAAATATGACGGCGTTACTATTTCTGGACTCGTAAGAAAGCATCTCTCTGAAATAGAACAGCGCATGGTCGAAGGCGAAAGCCGAGACCGTGTTTTAGCGTGGCTAAGAGATAAGACAGGGCGAGGGATAGAAAGAACAGCTTTCTTGTCAGCGTTTTACAGGGCCAGAAAATGGGCCGAGAAAAACAAGATCAAAGCTGCCTATCTCGCCGCGTTATCGGCTCAGCCAGTCCAGTCTGTAGCACCTGAACCAGAGATCCTGGCAGCGTGGGAAAGATAAACAAATCCCGCCATAAGGCGGGATCTGCTTCGACCCTTTCTCTGCTCTCTAAGAAAGGTAACCTGCCTTATCTTACGGCAGAGGGGCTGACAGGAGAAGGGGACGGATCTGTCTGCGTGTCAGATTTGACACCCCGCAGGAATTCGTCCGGGGTTGTTTCAAGGCATCTGGCCAGTTCGAACAGGGTGATGACCGTCGGATTGCGGTGCCCTTTTTCCAGCCCGCTGAGATATTGCTGACTGAAGCCTGAGCGGTCAGAGTCTTCCTGGGCCTGAAGGGGCTGGGTGGATCCAGAAGAGCTGCGGGCGCTACGTGTTAACAAAACTGATTTTCGTTAACACGTTCTTCTGACATGTCAGCGAAAACGCAGATTGCGATCACGTTGGGATAGTGGGGTGATGCCTGTCTGGTGGGTATGAAATAGACACGGCGAAAAGGCGCGCTCGCCAAATACACCAATAGCGATGGTGCGAAAATAAACCGTTGACAGGGGGAGTATCCCTGCTCATGATACATTCATGACCAACGCTATTCATGTTCAGAAAGTATCGGTTTCTGCACTCTGCACCGTTTCGACAGGATGGTCGTTCAGGGGGCGGATTGATCCGGTAGAAGGGGCTGGGACAGTCGTCGTGCAGATGCGCGATATCTCGCTTTCTGGTGTTGATTGGGCGTCATGCGTACGGACCGAGGTGTCTGGCCGTCGTGAACCCGACTGGCTGCGTCCGGGCGATATTCTCTTTCCTGCCCGCGGGAATGTGTCACTGGCAGTTCTGATTGATGAACGCATCGGTAGCCTTCAAGCGGTTGCAGCGCCCCATTTCTTTGTGCTGCGCATGACGCGGTCTGACGTGTTGCCAGCCTGGTTGGTCTGGTGGCTCAATCAGGAACCATCGCAGCGGCATCTGGAACAGAACAGCCAGAGTTCCACCCTGGTGCGCAACATTTCCCGTCCAGCGCTGGAAAGTGTGTTGGTGGTGCTGCCCCCTCTGTCTCGACAGGAACAGATTGTGGGTCTGGCCAGCACCATGCAGCGCGAGGAAGAGTTGCTTCACCGTCTGCGCCAGACCAACCAGAAAATCATGACCGGGCTTGCCAGAGATCTTCTGGCGAGCTGATGCTTTTTCTTACGTTTTGAAACAGGATTTGAGTTCGTGACCGAGCAGATTTCACAGGACACAATTAACAAGGCGCTGTGGAGCGCCTGCGATACCTTTCGTGGCACTGTCAGCCCCGACACATACCGCGATTACGTGCTGACCATGCTGTTCCTGAAATACATCTCCGATGTGTGGCAGGATCATTATGACGGCTACAAGAAAGACTATGGCGACAATCCCGCCCTCATCGAAGCCATGATGGCACAGGAACGCTTTGTTCTGCCGAAAGGCTCAGACTTCTATACGCTTTATAAAGAGCGCAACGCTCCCGGAAATGGTGAGCGGATCGACAAGGCTCTGCACGCCATTGAAGAAGCCAACGGCACCAAACTGAAGGATGCGGGCAAGAGCGTCTTTCAGGACATCAGCTTCAATTCTGACAAGCTGGGCGATGAGAAGCAGAAGAACACCATTCTGCGGCATCTTCTGGAAGATTTTCACAAGCCGGACCTGAACCTGCGCCCCTCGCGCGTGGGCAATCTGGACGTGATCGGCAATGGCTATGAATTCCTGATCAAGAACTTTGCTGCCAGCGGTGGCCAGAAGGCGGGCGAGTTCTATACGCCGCCGGAAGTGAGTGAACTGCTGGCCCGTCTGCTGGACCCGCAACCGGGTGAGAGTATTTGTGACCCGGCCTGTGGTTCGGCCTCCCTGCTCATGAAGTGCGGCAAGCAGGTGACGCAGAACCATAACGGCAGCAAGGATTACGCCCTGTATGGGCAGGAAGCCATTGGCTCGACCTGGTCCTTCGCCAAGATGAACATGTTTCTGCATGGCGAGGACAACCATCGCATTGAATGGGGTGACACCATCCGCAACCCCAAGCTGCTGGATGATAAAAACCATCTGATGCGCTTTGACGTGGTGACGGCCAACCCGCCCTTCAGCCTCGATAAATGGGGGCACGAAGACGCAGCGGAAGACGTGCATCATCGCTTTGCCCGGGGTGTGCCGCCCAAGACCAAGGGCGATTACGCCTTTATCCTGCACATGATCAGCACCCTGAAAGACCGCACGGGTCGCATGGGCGTGGTCGTGCCGCATGGCGTGCTGTTCCGGGGCAGTTCGGAAGGCAGGATCCGTCAGAAGCTGATTGAGGAAAACCTGCTGGATGCGGTGATCGGCCTGCCGGAAAAGCTATTCTTTGGCACGGGGATTCCGGCGGCCATCCTGATCTTCCGCAAGGACCGCAAGACGAAGGACGTACTGTTCATTGACGCCAGCCGCGAGTTCAAGGCAGGCAAGAACCAGAATGTGCTGACCGAAGAAAACATCACGAAGATTGTGGACACCTACCGCGCCCGCAAGGATGTGGACAAATACGCCCACCTCGCCACGCCGGACGAGATCAAAGAGAACGACTACAACCTGAACATTCCGCGTTATGTTGATACGTTTGAGGAAGAAGAGGAAATCGACCTGAACGCCGTGCGCAAGGAACGGGCGGAAATCAAGGCGGAACTGGCAAATCTGGAAGCCAAGATGGACGCTTACCTGAAGGAGCTGGGTTATGCTTCCTGAGGGGTGGGAACGTAAAACAGTTGCCGACATTTGCATTTTGCAAAATGGGAATGGGTTCAAACCACATCAATGGGATACTAAAGGCTTACCAATTATCCGTATTCAAAATTTAAACGGTAGTTCCAACTTCAATTATTTTTCTGGGAATCCACTAGAAAAATGGCTGGTAAACCCAGGACAAATTCTTTTTGCATGGGCTGGAAGCAAAGGGGTCTCATTTGGACCTTTTATATGGAACGGCCCGCAAGGTGTCCTCAATCAACATATATTTAAAGTATTTTCAAAAGATAAAATTGATAACAACTGGCTTTATCTAATATTGAGATCGATCACCGACAAAATTGAAGGACAAGCACATGGGTTTAAAGCCACGCTAGTCCATGTCAAAAAACAGGATATTGATAATCAGATCGTAAACATCCCTCCTCTTCCCGAACAAAAGAAGATCGCGGCGATCCTCTCGACGTGGGATCGTGCGATTGAGGGGACTGAGAAGCTTCTGGCCAACAGCCAGCAGCAGAAAAAAGCCCTCATGCAGCAACTCCTCACAGGCAAAAAACGCCTGCCGGGGTTCACAGGGGAGTGGAAACATACATCATTGAAATCTTGCTGTGCATGTTTGGATAATAAGCGCGTCCCCCTTAATTCTGACGAACGACAGGAAATGTCAGGTGATATTCCTTACTGGGGGGCAAATGCTGTTGTCGACCACATAAATAAATACATTTTCAATGAAACAATTGTATTAATTGCAGAAGATGGGGGATATTTTTCAGAATATCGCGACAGACCTATCGCTCAAATTTCCTATGGAAAAAGCTGGGTAAATAATCATGCACATATTCTGACAGCAAAAAGTGAGATTTGTATTGATGAATGGGTATATTATTGCTTGGTTCACAAAGACATTACTGCCTTTGTGAATGGCGGAACACGCGCCAAGCTAAATAAAGAACATATGCTTCAGATAAAAATTCCGCTGCCAGACATTAAGGAACAACGAGAACTGGTTTCTGTCCTGAGCACAGCGGACGAAGAAATCACCGCGCTTGAATCCGACCTCTTGCGGCTACGTCAGGAAAAGAAAGCCCTGATGCAGCAGCTTCTCACGGGCAAACGTCGCGTGACGGTCGATTAAGATATTTCAGCACACAGGATAGTTGAACACCATGGCTCCCGCCCCGAAATTTCAGGAAGAATACAGCGCCAAACTGCCCGCCCTGGCCCTGCTCAGCACGCTCGGCTGGCGGTTTCTGCCCCCATCCGAGGCGCTGGCGTTGCGGGGCGGCAAACAGGACGCCGTGGTGCTGGCCTCACTCCTGCGGGCGGAGCTGAAAAAACGCCGCTTCACATTTGAAGGCCAGGACCACGCCCTGTCCGATCAGGCCATTGATGCGCTGGTCTCCCACGTCACGCATCCGGACTTTGTCTCCGGCCTGCGCGATGCCAATGACAAGATGACCACGCATCTGCTGTTCGGCATTGCCGTCACCGAGTTCATCAACGGGCGCAAGGCCACCCCGACCATCGCCCTGATCGACTGGCAGAACCCGGCCAATAACAGTTTCACCTTCACCGAGGAATTCAGCGTCCTGCGCACGGATCTGACACAGACCCGCAGGCCGGACATCGTCTGCTTCGTCAACGGCATCCCCCTGGCGGTGATCGAGGCCAAGCGCCCCGATGGCCAGCCGGGCAAAGGCCCGACGGTGGAGGCCGGGATTTCCCAGAGCATCCGCAACCAGAACAAAGACGAAATCCCCCGGCTTTTTGCCTACAGCCAGCTTCTGCTGTCCATCAACGGGCATGACGGGCGCTATGGCACCTGCGGTACACCCAAGAAGTTCTGGGCAAGCTGGAAGGAAGAAGACATTCCCGAAAGCCGGATGGAGGCGCTCAAGAACACGCCACTCTCACCGGCCCAGAAAGACGCGCTGTTTGCCACACGCGAGCCTGCTGACCGGGCCTGGTTCGAGGACTGGGCCTCCCGCCCGCTTGTCGTCACGGATCAGGACCGGCTGCTGATCGGCCTGCTCTCCCCTGAGCGTCTGCTGGAGATGGCGCGGTTCTTCACGCTGGTCGACCGCAAGGCGGGCAAGATCGTGGCCCGCTATCAGCAGGTCTTTGGCATCAAGCGTCTGCTGGAGCGTATCAAGACCCGCCGCAGTGACGGCGGGCGTGAGGGCGGTGTGGTCTGGCACACCACGGGGTCCGGCAAGTCCTTTACCATGGTGTTCCTCAGCCGCGCCCTCATTCTGGATGAGGATCTCAAACAGTGCCGCATTCTGGTGGTGACAGACCGCAAGGATCTGGAACGCCAGCTGAGCACCACCTTCTCCACCGGCGGCGAACTGGCGGACAAAAAGGACAGGGAAGAGGCCCTCGCTACCTCAGGCCGCCGTCTGGCGCAGCAGATCGGGCATGGGCAGGAACGGATCATCTTCTCGCTGATCAACAAGTTCCACACCGCCACCGGCTATCCCGAATGCCATAATGACAGTGCGGACATCATCGTGCTGGTGGATGAAGGGCATCGCAGTCAGGGCGGTGAGAACCATGCCCGCATGAAGCATGCCCTGCCCAACGCCGCCTTCATTGCCTTTACCGGCACGCCGCTGCTCAAGGGCAGCGAGACCACGAGCCGCTTTGGCAAGATCATCCACTCCTACACCATGCAGCAGGCTGTCTCGGACGGCACGGTGACACCCCTGCTTTATGAAGAGCGCAAGCCTGATCTGGATGTAAATGATCGCGCCATTGATGCCTGGTTCGAACGCATCACGCAGGGGTTAACGGATGAGCAGGTCACGGACCTCAAGAAGCGCTTTGCCCGCGCCAATCAGGTCTACAAGGCGGATGACCGCATCCGGCTGATTGCCATGGATCTGGCCACGCATTTTGACAGCAACATCGACAGCGGCCTCAAGGGCATGCTGGCCTGTGACAGCAAGCTCTCCGCCATCCGTTACAAGCAGTATCTGGACGAGGTCGGGCTGTTCGAGAGCGCCATTGTCATGAGCCCGCCCGATACGCGCGAGGGCCATACGGAAGTCGATGAGCGCAAACAGCCGGAAATTCAGGACTGGTGGAAGGACAATGTCGGCAGTCAGAGCGAGGACGACTACACGCGCGGCGTCATCGAGCGCTTCGAGAAGGACCCGGACCTCAGGCTGATCATCGTGGTCGATAAGCTGCTGACCGGCTTTGATGAACCAAAGAATGCGGTGCTGTATATCGACAAGCCGCTGAAACAGCACAATCTGCTTCAGGCCATTGCCCGCGTGAACCGGCTGCATGACCAGAAGAAGCATGGACTGTTGATTGATTACCGCGGCATTCTGGCAGAACTGGACACCACACTGGCCCGCTATGACGAACTGGCGGCCGAAAATGTTGGCGGGTATGACCCGAAGGATATTGCCGGGCTGTATAGCCAGATGAGCACGGAATACCGCGAACTCCCTGCCCTGCACAAAGCCCTGTGGGCTATATTTGACGGTGTGAAGAACAGGAGTGACCTCCAGCAGCTTCGCGCCGTGCTCATGCCGCGCATGGTGGAAGAACACGGCCAGATGGTGGACGTGAACCTCAAGCGCCGCGATGATTTCTATGAGGCGCTGACGAAGTTTGCCGCGTGCCTGAAAGTGGCACTGCAATCGGTGGCGTTCTTTGAAGACACCAGCTTTACGGAAAAAGACCGCGCCACCTACAAGGAGACGCTGAAGCAGCTCACCAGCCTGCGTCAGATCGTGCTGCAGGATACCGGTGAAACCGTGGACTTTGACCAGTATGCCGAGCAGGTGAAAAAACTGCTGGACCGGCATGTGGCGGGGGTGAAAGTCCATGACTCCCAGGGGCTCTATGCCGTGGGCAAAATGGGTCAGAAGCCCGAAGACAACCAGCCGGAGACCTGGAGCGAGGAGAAAACCCGCAACGAGACGGATCTGATCCGCACCCGTGTGACGAAAATGATCGACCACGAGATGCAGGATGACCCGTATGCGAAGGAAGCCTTCTCGGCCCTGCTGCGCAAGGTGATTGAAGAGGCCGAGAGCCTGTTCGACCATCCCCTCAAGCAGTTCATGCTGTTCCAGGAGTTTGAGGACCAGGTGGCCAACCGCAAGCTGGACAATATCCCCTCTGTTTTTGACGGGCACCGGCATGCCCAGGCCTATTATGGCGTGTTCCTGAAAACGCTGGCGGCTATCTTTAACCACAAACAGACAGACGCAGAGAACCAGCGCTGGATTGATCTGGCGTTCCAGATTGACACAGTTGTGGACAAGGCCGTGCGGGAGAATTCGCTGAGCCGTGCGGATATGGAAAAAACTGTCCGTCAGCAGCTTCTGGGGCTGCTTCACAATGTTGGAAAGCAGGTGGGGTTCGGGACCGACAAGGCTCTGGATATCGTTGAACAGGTCGTTCAGATCATGCGGGCTGGTCCGGCTGATCCGCTACGTGGCTGAACATGGAAGAAACTCCCACTCGCGTCCTGACCTATGGCGGGGAGCAGATCCGCGTGAACCTGATCCCCCGCACCCGCCCCGGCACAACCCTGCGGATCAAGGTGCATCCGGACCTGCGGGTGGAGGCTTCTGTCCCGGACGGCACGACAGAGGCTGATCTGGACAAGGCGCTCCGGCAGAAAACCCGCTGGATCTGGCAGAAATTGCGGGACTTCCGGGTGGTGCAGGAATATGCCACGCCGCGTACCTATGTCAGTGGGGAAAGCCATTTCTATCTGGGGCGGCGGCATCTGCTGAAGGTGCATCATCAGCCTGATGCGCCAGAGACGGTGCGGATGTTGCGCGGGCGGCTGGAGGTGTCCGTGCAGGATCGCAGCGCCTTGCGGATCAAGAAGCTGCTGGAACTGTGGTATTTTACGCGGGCGCAGGAGGTGTTTCGAAACCGCCTGGATGCCCTCCTTCCCACAACGTTGTGGGTCAGAACATCTCCGGCTCTGAAGCTTCAGGTGATGCAGACCCAGTG
Source organism: Acetobacter sp. DmW_125128 (assembly GCF_008704325.1). NCBI lineage: Bacteria > Pseudomonadati > Pseudomonadota > Alphaproteobacteria > Acetobacterales > Acetobacteraceae > Acetobacter > Acetobacter sp. DmW_125128. The sequence continues at coordinate 13,253 of NZ_VHOP01000023.1, forward strand.
GGGCAACTGCTCACCTGGGGGCACCATCACGCTGAACCCACATCTGGTCAAAGCCCCACGGGACTGCATTGATTACGTGCTCCTGCATGAGCTCTGTCATTTGAAGGAGCATAACCACGGACCTGCTTTCTGGGCTCTTATGGAAAGAGTAATGCCAGACTGGGAGCGGAATAAGGCAAGACTGGACGGAATGGCTGAAATGATGCTGCAAAAATAGTGCTATTTGATTGCAGTGAGGGGAGGAGCGGTCTGTCTTCTTTGGAGAAAAATCAGGGTGAACGAGACCTCGTAAACACTTTTGGTTGCGGATGGGACAGACATATCGTATCTACTAAGTAGATACATGGAGACAACCTCATGCATGGAACAGTACGCAAGTGGGGCAATAGCGCCGCCATTCGTCTACCGACGAGCATTCTCGAAGCCGTCCAGCTTCAGATCGACCAGCCTGTCGATGTTCGAGAGGAAGACGGGCGGATTATCATCCAGCCTCTTCGCCGGGAAAGGGTTTCTCTGGAGAGCCTGACAGCAGCAATTACGGATGAAAACCGTCATGGGGAGATGGAGTTTGGGCCCTCGACCGGCGGTGAGGCCTGGTGATGGCCGAGTGGGTGCCGGATTGCGGGGATATCGTGTGGTTGGAGTTTGATCCCCAGGCAGGTCGTGAGCAGGCCGGCCACCGGCCAGCTGTCGTGCTATCCCCTGCCTCCTACAACACAAAGTCAGGATTGATAGTCTGCTGTCCGACGACTACGCGCATCAAAAGCTACCCGTTCGAAGTTCCGCTTCAGGGTCAGCCTGCGAGCGTTGTGCTGTCTGATCAGGTCAGAAGCCTCGACTGGCGAGCGCGCCGAGCAAAAATGAAGGGCAAGGTTACAGGGGGCGAGCTGGAAGCCGTCCGCGAGAAGGTGCGTCTCCTGGTTGGGTAGGGGGGGGGGAAGCAGACAGGCAGCAGTCGCCCTCATTTTGGTCATGCGCGTTTATGAACAGCTTCGCGCATAACGGACATGACCAGCACGATTTCTTGCAGGCCGGACGGGTCGATAGCGAAACTTCCAATTTTGGGATAAATTTCCTAGAATGGACGTGCACTTCCTCACGGACACGTCGTTTGCGCGGAGAGATGGTGTGTCATCAGTTTGTGCTATTTGCGGGCAAGACATAGCGTCCGCCGACGATTCAAAGGAGCATATTCTTCCTCATGCAATCGGGGGTCGCAGAACCGTAAACAATTTCCTGCATGGCAACTGCAATAACCGCGCGGGCCAGACTTGGGACGCAGCATTAGAGAAGCAGTTGCGGCCTCTCGCTCTCCACATCGGTATCAAGCGTCAGAGCGGGAAAAATTTACGCACGGCGGTCACCACCACGGCGCATGAGGACTTTTTGCTGGATGTCGGCGGCCAATTGGAAATAGCGCGGCCGGTGATTAAGCGCACGTCGGTCCTGAATAACGAGCGCATCGATGTAACAACAGGGTCGCTCACTCAGGCTCGCGAGGTTTTAAAGGGGCTGAAGCGCAAATATCCGAAAGTGGATATAGAGGCGACGTTAGCCGGAGCCAAAAGCCAACGGTCCTATGCGAGGGGTGCTATAAACATTGACCTGAACTTCGGTGGCCCATTATCGGGCCGGTCCCTGGTGAAAAGCGCGTTGGCACAGGCACACTATGCCGGTCTTTCAATTGAGCAATGCGGCGATGCAGTGTCGTATCTGCGTGAGACCGACACCGAACCCTGTTTCAGATTCTATTACGTCGATGATTTGGTCGACGGCCGTCCGGCAACCACGCCTCTGCATTGCGTCGCCATCGACGCAAACCCGGCAACAGGTTTGATTCTCGGCTACGTGGAATACTTTGGCATTCACCGCGCCGTGGTCTGCCTCGGCCGTGACTATACCTGCAATCGGTTACAGTCGGTTTATGCCTTAGATCCTCGCACGGGTGAGCAGCTAGAAGTTGCGGTCAGTATCGACTTGGATGCCGAAGAGATTCGGGCGATCTACGACTGCGAACATGTCAAAGCGGAAAAGCGATTGGAGGTTGTTGGTGCAATGCTCGACTCAATCTCGGATGCACAACAAACCGCTGAGGGCGAATATATGGTGCGTGAGAGCCTGAACTTCGCTTGGGCCAACTGTGGAGGCGTCCCGGGTCAGCCGCTGACGACGGAGCACTTGGAGAGGCTAAAAGAGTTATTCGTTAAACGGTCAACACCGTGGTGGAAGCATGTCAAAGGGCTGGACGAAGCGGCTGCACGTCAGTTCGCCATCGCCTATATCGAGAATGTGCTGGCCACGGCGTAATTCAAGCGGCTTGAAACTAGCCGTCAACTCAGAAGATCGAAGCGTGAGCAAAACCGATCCAAAAGCGGCGTTAAGCTGTCATGAACATCGACCGCACGAATGGCCGCTTTTCTAATCTCACGGCCTGATAGCCGACATTCCGTTCAGCAGAAAAGAGCAGACAGGTGGCATACGCCCTCATTGGAGACGTTGATGTATATGGTGCTTTCTCTAAAAGCGGACATCTTGTAATTATATATTCCCAATATGAAGTAGTTTCTAAATGTTAATGGAATATAGTGTTGAAATAATAAGGTAAGGAAAATGATTAAAAAATCAATACCAACGGTAACATTCGACTCAAATACATTAAACTCAGTTTTATATCCAGAATTTTCACAAAGAGAAAATAAAGGTGAAGCTGAAATAGTTCGAAATTCTATAATTTCTGGTCAGTTGCGAGGTTTTTTTTGTGAAACCCTCATAACACTTGAAGGAATCACGAAGCGGGATCGTCCGTCTACAATGGGAAGCGCACATATAAACGTAAAAACCCATCAAACAAATGATAAAAATATTGGCATAAGAATTGGAATTGCATTTACCCGGGCTCCTATAAACATAAAGCATATGAATAGAATTAATGATGCGCTTTCTTTGAAAATCCTTCCGTTGAGTACTGGAAAGGAAATGGGGAATTTCCATTTGGATGATGAAATTTACCCTTTGTATATGCCTGAAGGTGGAATTACGGAATTAGTCCACTGCATGGACAAAGTGCATGAGTTATCTAGAAACTTAGGGTGTAAAGGTGTGGGTAAGGCTGCTGCAATTGAACTCGGCGTAAAACTTACTAAAAAATATGGGAGCGGTGAAGACGAGCTATTTCATAGAGGGTTAGGGCACGCTAAAACCAAGTCTGAAAGAGAAGACGTAGCCAAAGCAGTCGCAGAATGGGCAGATGGTGACAGCATCGCAGCGCACTATGGTTTTGGAATGGATCTATTTTGTAGCGAGGACTTTGGAAAAAGTTCCAAAAAGGCATCGGTGCTTGATGAAGATCACAGGCGCTGGCTAAAATCTGATTTCGATATCGACTTTGTGACGCTCATTGACCTTGCCCGAATGCTAACAGAATAGATTGAAGTGGTTTCATTATATGACCGCTTTCCTAATTGGCGGACGACAAGCAGACCGTCTCTTCTCCCCCCCCCCATTTCTTCCATTCAAATTAGGTTGACCCAAACAGTCTATAGTCAGATTGGGACAGACCGGAGCCACGGTGTATCAAG
>NZ_VHOP01000024.1:0-18303 GCF_008704325.1 Acetobacter sp. DmW_125128
CACGCTTTTATGCACAACAGAAATCACATGCATTAGCCGCTTAAATCAGATAAAAAACGTCTCCACAAAACCCGGGGCAATTCAAACTCTATAATACTGGCAGCCGCACCACGCCGGACGGGCTGGCCAATCTGCCGGGCGACTATACCCATCCGCCGCGGCTCGGGGCTCCGCTTCCCGGTGACCTTGGTCGGCCGTTGCTCAAGGCAGGCGTTGGCGCGCCCGGCATGGCGACACCGGCGGTGCCTGCCGATCCGGAGAAACAGCGTATCGCCCAGGAACAGGAAGCGGCGCGGGTCAGCCACCTGTTCACCCAGACGCAGATGGGCCGGGATGTCGCAGCGCCGACGACGGCAGGCGCGACGGCAATCCAGCCCAGTAGCGTTGTTACCGATCGCAGGCAGGCGTTTCTCGACGGACCGGTCGACCGACGCACTGTCAGCGCGGAGCGGCTGTCACCTGTTCCCAGCCCTTATGTTCTCCAGACAGGATCGATCATTCCCGGTGCGCTGATTACCGGCATCCGCTCTGACCTGCCGGGCGAAGTCACGGCGCAGGTGACGGAGAATGTCTATGACAGTCCGACCGGACATATCCTGCTGATCCCGCAGGGGGCGAAGCTGATTGGTCGTTATGATTCCCAGATCGCCTATGGTCAGACGCGGGTGCTGCTGGTCTGGACCCGCCTGATGCGCGGTGCTGGGGATTCGATCGTGCTGGAGAACGAACCAGCCGCCGATGCGGCGGGCTTCGCCGGGTTGCAGGACCAGACCGACAATCATTGGGGCGAGGTGTTCAAGGCCGCGTTGGTCTCGACCGTGCTCAGTGTCGGTTCCGAAGCCGATATTGGCGGCAGCAACGGTATCGCCCAGGCGTTGCGCACCGGCGGCTCGCAGGGCTTCAACCAGATCGGCGAGCAGATCGTCGGACGTTCGCTGAATATCCAGCCGACCAACACAATCCGGCCGGGCTTTCCGGTGCGGGTGATGGTGCATCGCGATCTGGTTCTCTCTCCATACGGAAAGGAGGCATCGAAATGACGAAGCTTAGGCTTGGGCCGATTGAGAATGACAAACCGGTGCGGCTGACCATTGATCTGCCAGCCGCCGTACATCGTGATCTGGTTGAATACGGGCGGTTGCTGGCGCGTGAAAGCGGTCAGGCCGAGATCACGCCACCGAAATTGATCGCGCCGATGTTGGCTCGTTTCATGGAGGGGGATCGGGCTTTCCAACGTCGACGCCGCGCGCAAAAGAAGGAGGCGAGCGGGTCCGGGTCAGCGTGCGCATGAAGCTTACAAATCGACCAAGGAAAGCATCCTCGGATTCGGCACGCCAGGCCAAATGTACATTAAAGCTATCGTCGAGGCCCGATATCGGGCGAAATGCGAGGCCAGAGGGCAGAAGATCACGACACGCGGTGTTGGTTAGCCCAATACCCGCGCCGGAGCGCACTTGCGACAAAAGAGTAATTATCCCGCCTGTATGGACCACGAGATGCCCATGTTGATCAAATGCGTCGAGTTTAAAATGGTTGCGTCGTTCTTCATGTGGATCGACTGGGACCAGAAGTCGCTCCTTCATGATCTTGGCTATTGGTAGAGTGGGCAGCTTCGCCAGGTGATGCTCCTCTGGCAGAACCGCGAGAAGCTTGTCATTATATAAAATGAACGACGCCATAGTGTCGTTGAGTACACAATCCGGTAAAATTGCTGCGTCAACGTGTCTCTTGACCAGCGAAGCAGCTATGCTTTCGCCGTCGGGTACGTAGAGGCCAATGCGCGTTCTTGGATAGCGCTCGTTCCAAGCCCGAAACCACGCTTCAATTGCGGGATGAAGTGGCGGCCGCGCGACCCCAATACGGATTTCACCGTCCGGCAAATCAGCTTCATTGGCTATAATGGTCACGAGATGATTGGCTTCTGTCATGATTCGACGAGCATGCCGGAGAACCTGCCGCCCGGGCTTGGTGACCACGGTCCCCCCTGTGCCCCGTTCGAAAAGCGTGATTCCCAGCGAGTCCTCGATCCGCGTCAGGCGGCGGCTCAGTGCGGCGACGGATACGTCGAGAGCAGTGGCAGCACGGCCCAGACTATGGGTGGCGTCGAGAACGAGCAGGCTATGAAGGTCGCGTAGACTCAATGAATGGAAGCGTTGCATCACCAATTCATCCCGTCGATCTTATGATTTGCTCCGTATCTTCGTGGGACAAGGTCAATTTTTGGGCTATAATTCCTCCTATGTCTGGATCATCCTCACTTTCCCAACTTCCCCGTCGCTCTCTCGTTGACTGTGCGATTGATGCCATGCGGGAAAAAATTGAAAGCGGGGCGTGGCCTGTTGGAGAGCGTATCCCAAAAGAAACCGAACTTGCCGAGATGCTGCAGGTTGGGCGGAATACGGTGCGGGAGGCTATTCGTGTCTTGTCCCATGCTGATGTGCTGGAAGTTCGGCAGGGGGACGGAACCTATGTCCGCTTTGAACTTGATCCTGCCGCAGTCATGCGGCGCGTCACGCGATCCAGCCTCCGGGATCATTTTGAACTGCGTGTCATTCTGGAAACGGAAGCGGCCAGGCTGGCTGCGCAACATCGGACCGCCAGGGACATTCGGAAGCTGGAAAAAACACTCAAGGCGCGCGGCGAGTGGGCTGAGGGCAGTGATCTTGATCGGTTTTTGAAAGCAGATACGGCATTTCATCTTGCGGTCGCCGAAGCGACCCACAATGAAGCTCTGATTGAACTTTACCGATACTTTCTTGTCGCGGCGCGTCAGGCAGGGCGTGCTGTCATGGAAGAGCATGGCCTGCCTGAACCCGGTTATGCCGCTCATGAACGGATATTCCGGGCAATAGAGCAGGGAGACGGCGCGCGCGCAGCTCGTGCGGCCAGCGCGGTCGTCCGGCCGCTCGTGCATGCTTTTTCTGATCCTACTGGGAACAGTGACTGAGCCGCGCGTCACGGTTCATCTACCTGCTGGCCAGAGCATGGCGGGCCAGGATTTCTGCTTCAGTTTTTGTCGCCGTGGCCATCTGAGGAGCACCGAACGCGCGTTCCGTACCCGGGAACATCTTTTCGAGAACCGAACGTCGTATCGCATCGGGTTCAATCAGGATCATGACCCGGCATAATCTGGAAAGGGGCTCGCGGTTTGTTTTAAGCCAGAGTCCTCGTTCCTTTCTGTCCTCGTGATCCTCTTCCGGAGCAGGGGGGTAAATCAGGGCAAACGGGGTGCCGCGCTCCAGAAGGGCGGTCATCTCGTCCTTCCAGTTTGCTGCGTAACCCGGGACCACCTGGTCCGGGTTCAGGCAGACCAGTGGAAAATCGCTTGTGTTGAGCACTCCCGAAGCGTCAGAAAAAGTCATGTCTGTTCTCCATAATATACAAAGGACGGATTATCCGACCTTTCTAATGAATGAGGGTGTCTGCCGTCGGGGCAGCTTCATGTGAGCGATTGCGCCATCCGTTCGTTACCGTGAGAACTGTACGACGCAGCCATCGATGCACCGCATCTGAATCACGGCGGGGATGCCATGCCTGAAAGACATTGACGGGTGCGAGCTGGAGTGGGAGGGGAAAAGCGTACAACCCCAGACGGTCCAGTGTGTCGCGGTCCATCGCTACATCGGGCACCGGGAGGATCAGATCAGTCCGGTGCAGGCCCTGCATCGCTGTGTAATAAGAGGGGACGAGAAGGGCCACGTTCCGGTTAAGGCCGAATTCTTCCTTCAGCGCGTCATCAATGGGACCATGTCGCCGGCTACGACGTGATACACTGATATGATCGTATTGAACCAGTGACTGGGGCGTGATCTCACCAAGCAGGATCGGATGGCCAGCCCGCACGACCCCATGAAAACGGCTTTCGAAGAGTGTCTGCCGCATGATTTCCGGCCGCAGGTTTTCGGTTGCACCGATATACAGGTCGATCGCCCCACGCCGCAGAGCATCGCTATCGTCTCCGTCGGTTTCACTGGCAAAAACAACGGCAGCATCTGGACAGTCTCCCCGCAGGATCTGAAGCAGCTTCGTCGCGAACGGTCCCACGACGACATCTGCGGCCCGGATCGTAAAGACAGGTTTTATGCCCGTAAAATCCAGTTCCTCGTCCCTGCGCATCAGGTCATGCATGCCTGCGAGGATACGGCTGATGCGCGGTTGCATCTGGAGCGCGCGCGGTGTCGGCACCATGTTGCGGCCCATCTGCACAAGGATCGGGTCGTCGAAGGTTGCCCTGATCTTGGACAGGGTACGGCTGATTGTCGCCGCACTGACCTGAAGACGCTGGGCGGCACCCGTAACGCTCGATTCCTCAATCAGCACATTCATGGCGTGTAACAGGTTCAGGTCGTAGCCACGCGTCATCAATAAAGTCCTCCCGCGCACTGAAGGCGGTTCATACCCGTCTGTCTGGCAATGTCATAATAGATGGGAACATAGGATGTTTAAGACAAGCGACCCTGCCAGAAGCATGAGGATGCTGCAATAATTTTATGCGCTCTTACCGTTACGGTTCATGAGAGTCATGTTTTCATATTTGAGTGTTCCCGATACCGGTCTTTGCGATCACAGTCGCCGCAGACATACCTATTGCAAATTAAAGAGGCGTCGTTTGACCCGGATCGACCTTCCCCTTGCGGAAGTGGTGGCTGCACCGATACCTGCTGCGCCGCCCCCACCTCCACCGCCTCCGAAAGGTCCAGCTTTCGGCCTGCGTCTCGCCACTGGCCTGATCGGCGTACTGCTGGCCGTGCTGCTGGCCGGTTTCAACGAGCATACAACCGAAATGGCGCTGGCCGATATCAAGGGGCAACTCCATATAGGGCACGACGAGGGAACGTGGATTATAGCCCTGTTCGAGGCCTTCAATATTTCGGCGATGGCCTTTGCGCCATGGTGTTCCGTGACGTTTTCGATCCGACGTCTGACCATCGTCATGACAGGAATGGTTGGGATGCTTGGGCTAGTGGCTCCTTTTATGCCGAATCTTGGCGCTCTTCTCATTCTGCGTAGCCTGCAGGGTTTTGCCTGTGGCTGCCTGCCCCCCATGCTGATGACGGTGGCGCTGCGCTTCCTCCCGCCCAACATCAAGATTTATGGTCTTGGCGCCTATGCCCTGACTGCGACCTTTGGTCCCAATCTCGGCGTGCCGCTGGCGGGCTTCTGGTTTGAATATGTGGGCTGGCAGTTCCTGTTCTGGCAGATCGTTCCACTCTGTGTGATCTCGATGATCTGTGTGGCATGGGGGCTGCCGCAGGATCCGCTGCGGCTGGAGCGCTTCAGGCAGTTCGACTGGAGGGGACTGCTGACCGGTCTGCCCGCGATCTGCTCGCTGGTCATTGCTCTCGAACAGGGCGACCGGCTCGACTGGTTCCGCTCACCGCTTATTACACATCTGTTCTGTGGCGGTGGCTTTCTGTTTATTCTTTTCATTATCAATGAATGGTTCCATCCACTGCCGTTCTTCCGGATTCAGTTGCTTAAACAGAGAAATGTCTCGGACTCCCTGCTGACCCTGGCGGCCGTGCTCGTTCTTTGTGTTGTCACCATCGAGATCCCCTCGGTTTACCTTGAAGAGGTGAGGGGATACCGCCCCATCCAGACTGCGCCCATCGCGCTGATTCTGGCCGTTCCCCAACTGATCGCGCTGCCACTGGTGTCTGCGCTCTGTAATATCCGCAAAGTTGATTGCCGGATCGTACTCATGGCCGGGCTGGCCATACAGGGGGCATCCTACTGGCTGGGGACATGGATCGATTCAGACTGGGTGCGTGAGAATTTCTATATTGTCCAGATGATGCAGGTCGCCAGCCAGCCGATGATGGTCATTTCGATCCTGATGCTGGCGACCATGGGCCTCGGACCGGCGGATGGCCCCTTCATCTCGGGCATGTTCAACATGACCAAGGGATTTGCCAACGCCATTGCTGCTGGTGTCATCGCAGCGCTTCTGCGCCGGCGGGAGCAATATCATTCCACTATGTTGCTGGATACGTACGGTTATAACCAGAATGCCCTGGAAGGGATGGGAGATCCCGCCAGTACGTTGCTTGCCCCCCACATCGCCGACTCTGATCGTCTGGCGTGGAATACGCAGGTTCTTCTCCACGGCAAGCTCGCCGAGCAGTCTCTCGTGCTGGCCTGCGCGGACATCTATTACGTGATGGTCGGGCTCTGTGCCGCTTTCATTATCCTCAATATGTTCCTGCCCCAGCGGGTTTATCCACCACGCGCGCCGTCAGCCAGCGCCCCCGCCAAATAAGCCACAGGATCGAAATCATGTCAGACAGGATGTACCCCACGCCACGCTCTACTTCTGAGATTAAAAACATCCCATCACCCGATGAAAGCATCGAAGCATTCAGAGCTGATCTTGAACGGATTTATGGAGACATGCCCCAGGCCGCGGATATTGCTCACGCCGGGACCACGGCGCTAGCCGATGCCGATTATCATGCGCGGCACTGGCAGAGTAGTGAACCAGGCTCCCTGAGCCCGGGCAGTCTCGCCCATAAGCGCGCGGTGTCGCGCATGTTCCGCGATACGTTCAATCCATACCGGCCTTCCGTGATCGACTGGCCCCGGCTTGATCCTGATACATTGCGACGCATCACATCCCTGCCGATCTGGGACATCGCGGTTGAAACCGAAGGTAAGGCGCGCCTCAGGATGGCGGCCTACGCCGCGACTATTGCTGACCCTGACATGAAGGACGCCATCGCCCGGAATGCGTGGGAGGAAAATCGTCATAAGGAAGTACTCTCCCGATTGGTCGTGTCCTATGGGATTCCGATGGCCAAGGAGCCGCCATACATCACCCCGCGTGATACCGAATGGGCCTATATGGTCACAGGTTTTTCCGAATGCGTGGACAGCTTCTTTGCGTTCGGGCTGTTCGAACTGGCAAAGCGTTCCGGCTTATTTCCAGTCGAACTGGTCGAGACGTTCGAGCCGGTCATGCAGGAAGAGTGCCGCCATATCCTTCTGTTCGCCAACTGGCTTGCGTGGCATCGCGCCACCCTGCCGCTGTGGAAGCGTCCATGGTTTGAAACCCGGGTGCTCGGTGTCTGGCTGTTTCTCGCATGGGAGCGGATCGGCATGGTCAGAAGCATGGATGCCGACGGCAATATGCGCGAACAGGACGCGAATTTCACCGTATCTGGCGCAAAAGACGTGTCCAGCATCGACGTCAGCCTGCGGGAGCTTCTGGGCATTTGCCTGGACGAGAACGAGCGGCGGTTTGCGGGGTACGATGCGAGGCTGCGTAGACCCCGGATGATGCCGGCCCTCTCCCGATGCCTCCGATACGTTCTCCCCCGTTCAAAGACCCCAACAGTTGCCGCGTCACGACCCAACCTCGTCGAGAAGGTCGGTGGCCTTTGCTTTGCGGGCCTTCTGGTTCTTTACGCGCGGACGATGTGACCGCCTTTGCCAACATCCTGCCTGTCTCGCTGACGCACTGGCTCAGGTGCGCTGTCGGGGATTTCTGGAGCTGAAATGTCACGAACACGAAACCTTATGCTGATCGGCGCAGGCGTCGTCGGTCTTGGCGCCGCCGCCTGGTTCGCAGACCACCTCATTCTCGGTAATGGCGTCCATGTCGAAACCAATGATGCTTATGTCACGGCTTATTCCACGCTGGTTGCCCCAAAAGTCTCGGGCCGTATCGATCATGTGCAGGCGCAGGATAATGAGCGGGTCCATACCGGTGAAGAACTCGCCCATATCGAGGACGATGATTATCGCGCCGCGCTGAAAGTGGCACAGGGAAACGTCGCGGTCGCGCGGGCGGACATCGCCAATCTGCAGGCTGAACTGGACAGGCAGAACGCAGTCATCGCGGCGGCCGCCGCAACAGTACAGGCCGACGAGGCAGCCCTCGAATTCGCCCGTCAGGATGAAGCGCGTTATCGAAACCTGTCCGCGGGAGGTGCTGGCACGGTCGAGCAGCGCCAGCGAACGGCATCCGGGACGCGCCAGACTGTCGCGACGTTGATCAGGGATCAGGCTGGAGTTCAGGCCGCAAAAGACCAGGTGGCAGTTCTGACCGCACAACTTGACCGGGCAAAAGGAAGCCTCGTCCGGGCAGAGGGAGAACTGCGTCAGGCGGAACTGGATCTGTCCTATTGCACGATCCCTGCGCCCATCAATGGTGTCGTGGGTGTGCGAGGCGTACGCGTCGGCAATTACGTTCATGCCGGGACCGCGCTCATGGCCGTGGTGCCCGTGCAGGATGCCTTTGTCGTGGCGCATTTCCAGGAGACGCAGCTCACTCGTGTATTGCCGGGGCAGAAAGCCACGGTTTGGGTGGATACGTTCCCCGGACATCCGCTCCGCGCCCATGTGGACAGCATACCGCCTGCAACCGGTGTCGCGTTCGCTCCCATCCAGCCAGACAATGCTACCGGGAACTTTACCAAGGTCGTCCAGCGCTTGCCGGTCCGTGTAACCTTTGATCCCGGTCAGCCACTGGCGGCCCGTGTGCGGGTGGGCATGTCCGTTGAGGTCCGGATCGACACGTCCTCAACGCCGGAAGGCGGCAAGGCCAGGGATGAGCGCTATGTCTGGCAATAAAGCGATGATCGCCGCCGCGCGTTCAATGCGTTCTCGCCTCGCCGCGTGGCTGGCTCTCGGTCTGCCCATGGCAGGATGTACGGTCGGACCTGATTATCATAGATCCCCACCGGCCTCACCAGCATCCTGGCACCAGAGTGTCGCGCCCGCTGAAAGTCATCCGGTTCAGGCACAGCTCGATCCGGAATGGTGGACCATCTACAATGATCCCGTCCTGACCGCGCTTGAACATCAGGTGGCCGGGGCCAACCTTGACCTGCAGGCCGCTGCCTATCGCTTCGCCCAGAGCATGGCGGAGCGCAGGATTGCGAGCGCCGCCCAGTTCCCGCACGCCGAAGCCAGTGCCTCCTATGCGCGGGAACGGGCCAGTCCCAACGGTGTCCTGGGTCTGCTCGGCACCATGGAAGAACAGGGGGCAGGGTCAATCGCGAGTGGAACGCAGGGGTTTGGTCCCACACGCCTTCCGGGATCTACAGGCGCTTCATCCTTCAACCTGCCACAATACGGTATGAACGCCTCGTGGGAGGTGGATTTCTGGGGACACGTCCGCCGGCAGGTCGAGGCTGCGACGGCCGCAATGCGTGCAACCGAAGATATGCGACGCGATTTACTGGTGTCGCTCATGGCAGAAACCGCGCAGGACTACCTCGAACTGCGTGGGGTGCAGGCCCAGATCGGAATTGTCGAAAACAATATCGGGATCGCGCGCCATAGCGTGCAACTGACAACGTTGCGTTTCACTCAAGGAGCTGCCACCCGCCTGGACGTTGCGGATTCTACCGGACAGCTGCACAGTTTTGAATCCCGTCTTCCCGCTCTGAAAAGCCAGGAAGTGCATATGATCAACGCGCTGAGTTTTCTGGTGGCGCGTGAACCCGGTGCCCTCACGGCGCAGCTCGGCAAACCCGCACCGGTTCCTCCCGTGCCAGTGTCGGTGCCGGTGGGTCTCCCGTCCGAGCTGGCCGAACGGCGGCCGGATATTCGTATGGCGGAAGAGCGTCTGCACGCTGCGACGGCCAACATCGGTGTGGCCATTGCCGATTTCTTCCCGCGCGTCACGCTGTCGGGAAGTCTGGATGTGCAGGCGCTCCAGTTCAGCGGGCTGGGCTCATGGGCGTCGCGACAGTATGGTTTCGGACCGACAGCGACATTACCGATTTTTGAAGGCGGACGCCTGACAGGTCAGCTACGCCTGCGCAAAGCGCAGCAAAGGGAAGCCGCTGTCATGCTCCAGCGCACGGTGCTAAAGGCCTGGCAGGAAATCGACGACGCCATGGCTGATCTCTCGGCGGCGCAGAACCAGAGGGATCGTCTCGCGGAAGCCGTGAAGGAAAACGAGATCGCCGTGCAAACGGCTCAGGCCCAGTATGTGCAGGGATCATCTGACTTCCTGAATGTCCTGACCTTGCAGAACGCACTTCTGGCGACCCAGAACCAGCTCGTGCAGGCCACAACCAGCGTCTCCACTTCGGTCGCTCGTCTCTACCGTGCGCTCGGCGGCGGATGGGAACGGCAGTTCCCGGTTCAGGCGCGACGTTATGCTGCAGGCTCGACATCAGCGCCAAAGGGAAAATCATGATCACCCTTCGCCCCGCCCGTGATCTGGGGACGGTAACGCAGCCTGGCGTGACCATTCGCTGTCATTTCTCTTTCGCGGAATACCGGGACCGCGCTCACGTTCATTGGGGACAGATTCGTGCGATCAATGCCGCCGTTTTCGAGCCCTTTGCCGAGTTCCGGCTGGGAGAAGAGGACGCCCGGGATATTGTCACAATTGTTCTCAAAGGCACTTTTTTTGCCGAAGTTGACGGTCAGGCACCACATCAGCTTCAAGAGGGCGATATCCATCTGCTCAGTGCAGGGCAGGGAATTCAGGGTGCGACGTGGTGGGCCGCCAGTCTGGACTCTTCATTCATGCAGGTATGGCTGCTGCCGGACGAGGAGGGCGGGGTGCCGGAGAGCGTGGTTCATCACCGTCCGGCCCGGCATGGTCAGAATGCGCTCGCCATTCTGGCGAGCGGCTTTGCCGCGGATTCACCCGAGGATACCGATAGCGGGGAAGCAGACGAACCACTTCCGCTTCGTGCTTCTACGCGGGTCATGGGGATGGCGCTGCAATCGGGAGTTATGACGCATTACGCCACAGGAGCGGGCCGGCGGCTTTACCTCGTAGCGCTTTCGGGCATGGTAAGGGTCAATGACCAGTCTGTCAGTAGCGGGTCGGGAGCGGAAATTTATAACGAAACAGAGGTGAGGCTCCTGGGAGCGACCGATACCATCGTCCTACTGATTGATACCGACTGAAAGCAGGGTTACTTTTGGGGTTCCGTATAGCTGTCAACTGACAGCGCCAGTGATTTTTGTGATAACGATAGCTTCGAGTTTACCATCGGAACGAAACGGCAGTTTTGAACATCCGCCGGTTTCCGTAGAAACATCCTCCCGCCGAAAAGCATGATGACACATATTTCCGGTCGAAAAGGTTGGTGCCATTGAACATCAGGGACCATCCATGAAGGCTGGGTGACAGGCGGGAGAGATCGTAGCGCAATGTTGTGTCAAACAGTACTACGCCGGGAACCGTAAAGCTGTTGGTCTCATCGCCTGCGCTTGAACCAACATATCGGACGCCCCCGCTGACGTTGATGCCCTGCAGATGTCCCCAGGTGACGGCATAATTCGCCCAAAGCGAAGCCATATGTCTGGGCACGGCATAGAGGCGTTTTCCGATCAGACTGGCATCCGGATCATGTGTAACAGTCGGATCCGTGTAGCTGTAGGACGCAATCAATCCCAGATTATCTGTGAGTGCTGCATGGGCTTCGAACTCGACGCCCCAGGAACGTACGCCACCGCGCTGGACGGAGTAGTAGGGATGAGCCGGATCTGTAGTACTGACGTGCCGTTCATTGATGTCGTAGGCAGCGACTGTCAGGAAGCTGTTATAACCGACAGGCTGGTATTTGATGCCACCTTCAACCTGACTGGCCCGGGTCGGCTGGAAAGCTTTCCCCTCATAATCGACGCCCGCAACTGGCTGGAAGGATGTCGAATAACTCACGTATGGCGATAATCCGTTTTCAAAAAGATAGACAAGCCCGGCACGTCCGGTAAACGCTGAATCATGTTGGGTGCTTGTCGTATCGGAAAGCCGATCTCGCGTCCTTATGGTAAGCCAGTCATGGCGGCCGCCCAAAAGCAGGGACCAGTGACCGAACCTGATCTGGTCCTGTATGTAACCCCCGATACGTTGAGAGTCCTGCCTTGTGCTCTGGGCCAGCGCAGGAGGCACAATGGTGGCATCATAGACGGGCGCGCTATAATCAAGTGCCGAGACCAGCCCGTAAGCCGACTGACGCATTGACGATTCCGACCGGTCATAGGTTACGCCGGCAAGAATGCGGTGCTGGAGTGGTCCTGATGTCACATGCCCTTCCACACGTGTGTCAGCCACCACACCGTTGAGATCAGCACGTGACCAGGATGAGTAACGATTGAGATTTCCATCAGTGTCGTAGGGATTGGAAAAATTGACTGCAAGTCCCTTGAAGCTCGTATTCAGATATTCGTAGCGAGCGGTTTGCTGTAGGGTCCATCCTTGAAGAAAGTGATATTTTACCCGGTATTCCGGCATGATCTGTGTTCGGTTGTAGCCATCGTAGTTTGACTGGCTCGGATTGAATTTCGTGGAAATGCGCCCGTGCGGGCCAGGCAGAACACTCCCCTGTGCGGGGATCCAGCCTGCAAAGTTATTATCCGGATCACGTTGGACATTGAGTGCAAAATCAACGCTTACTCGTGGCGTAGCTTTCCAGGTCAGTGTGGGCGTAAGAGCCAGTCGTTGCTCTTTTGCGTCCCGCATCTGGCTATCGACCCGACGCCCCAGGCCGCTGACCCGATAAAGGAGCGTCTGATCGCTCGTCAGGGCACCGCCGACATCGAATGTGCCCTGTATCCTGTTGCGACTGCCGCTTTCGATCGCAACCTGCCGGGGGGCGGAAAGAGACGGAAGTTTGCTGTCGAGGTTGATGATGCCACCAGGACTGGCATCTCCATAGAGCACGGAAGCTGGGCCGCGTAGCACGTCCACCCGGTCAAGGGTGGAAGGATCTACCGTTGGAATGGCCCATCCTTGTCCCTGTTGTAACTGTATGCCGTCCAGGAAGCCCACGTAATTGGCGGATGTCGCGAAGCCACCGAACCCACGCATGAATGTTGTATCGAATATCGTGTCGCTGCGTGGTTCGGAATAGACGCCTGCCGTGTATCGTAACGCCTGCGCGACGTTCTGAGTGACCTGATCATCCATTTGTTGTCGCGTGACGACGGAAATGGACTGTGGAATTTCACGGAGTGGAGTATCCGTCTTGGTGGCAGTACTGCTGTCGAACGCAACGTATCCTTTCGCTTTGTGCTGATACTGCGCGCGTACCACGATCGTTTCTGTTTTCAGTTTTCTGTCGTGAGTCTTGTCTTCAGCAGCCTGCCCAATGCAGGGCAGAGCCACACCACATCCCAGCAGAATGCAGAAAAATGGATTGCGTCGGTCATGAAAAGCGTTGCCCCCGCGGCGCTTACGGGTCGTGTGATCACATCCGCATATCAATTGGGTCATTGAGGGTCTGTCCAACGAATTAGGTTCTCCAAAACGTAAGTGCGAAGCGTTCGCAGAGTCAATACATAGGATGTTCCCATGTTTCGTGCTCGGATTTCTGTTTCAGACCGTTGTCAGTCGGAGCGTTCCCCGAGATGAAATGAATCATTCCATTCCACGGCATTTCTGATCAGTATGGACCTTGGTAGGCAATGGTTCCTGAAATCACAGGAACTACGGTGCGATGTACACTACAAATCGAGTACAGACGCGAGCGTGGCTGCTGTTCTGTTCCACTCTTCTGGCCCTTTCAGGATGTGCTCCCGGCAGGGATGAGCGTCCTGAAGGTAAAATCACGGATGTCAGCATCCTGAAAAGCGGTCATGATATTGAACAGGCGCAACAGCAGTCTGCTCACACATCTCCCGCCAAGGCATGGTGGCTGGTCTATCATGATCCTCAGCTTGAGCGGCTCGTAGGAGACGCGCAGGAAAGTGCTCCCTCGATCCAGATTGCACAGGCACGGTTGCGTGAGGCTGCTGCCGTAGAAGGCGCCGCGCGAGCTAATCAGTTGCCCCATGTCGATGGGTTCGGCTGGATAGCGGGGGAGCAATTCCCTGATCACTCTTATTATCCCGCGCCATACAAAGGAAATTTCGGGAGTGAGGGCAAGCTCCAGCTTGATGTTCAGTATCATGTCGATTTCTGGGGACGTTGGCGAAAACTAACACGTTCGGCACGCTACTGGCAGAAGGTTTCCTCTCTTGAGGTCGCTGATGCGCGCCTTCTGATTCAGACGGCAATGGTCAGTGCTTATGTAAGACTGGATGCAGCGTATCGGATGCGCGATGTGGCTCAGCAAGGGCTTTCACGGCGTGAAGGCATCGTGGAAATGCTGGCGTTACGGGAAAAGGCCGGGCTTTCGACCGACATCAATGCTGTGACGGCCCGTGAGGCCCTGACCGACACCCGCAGCCAGATTGATCTGCTGGACGGAGAGATCAGTGCCCGCAGACATGAAATCGCGGCCCTTCTCGGTAAATCGCCTGACTTCGGGGACGCGATCGCACGGCCGCATCTGCCGGTTATTGCTGATCCGGCGCCGTTGTCGAATGTTCCTGCTGTTCTTCTGGGCTATCGGCCTGACGTAGAGGCCAAACGTGCGGCAGTGGAAGCCACATCCAACGCCGTTGGTGCGGCCCGCGCGGCATTCTATCCCGATGTCGATCTTGTTGCCTTTGCTGGTTTCCGGTCTCTCGATATCGGTCACATGATGCGACCGGGCAGCGTCGCGACACAGTTTGGGCCAGCCGTCACCCTTCCTATTTTCGAGGGGGGTCAGCTCCGTGCCGCCCTGAAAAACCGGCTCGGTGAGTACGATGCTGCTGTCAATGACTACAACGCGACAGTGTCAAAGGCGCTGCAGCAGGCCGCTGACGGAATCTCCGACCTGAAGGCAAGGCAGGCCGCCCGGCAGGAAGCCGAGGCCGCTGTCAGGCACTGGCAGCATGTCGTCGATCTTGAACGCATCCGTCAGAAAAATGGTCTTTCGGACACCAATGATCGTCTGGCGGCCGAAACGGCATTGCTGCTCTCTGAGCGCCGTTCAGTCGAGGCGGCCGCACGCGTCGCTGAAGCCCAGATCACCCTCATTCGCGCACTCGGTGGCGCCTGGTCGCCTTCTTTCACTTTCTCTGCAGGGCAGAAATACCATGGCTGATACTCCTGTTCCGGTGGCTGCGGATCCTGCCGCTATCCGTCGCAAGCGTCTGCTCTGGCTCGGTGGTGGTCTCGTAATCATCGCGGTTGGCTGGAGCGCCTATACTTTTCTCTCCAATGGTGCACTCGTTTCTACAGACGACGCATACGTCAACGGGCATGTCGTGGCGATTACACCGCAGGTCGCGGGTACTGTCCGGGCCATCGGGGCGGACGACACTGATCGTGTGTTGACAGGTGCAGCTCTCGTGGAACTGGACACGAGTGACATGCGTATCAGGCTGGAGGCTGCTGAAGCCGGCCTGGGTCAGGCCATCCGTCATGTCCGGAGACTTTTCGCGGCTTTGGACGAAGCCCGTGCGCTCGTTGCTGTCCGTCAGACAGAACTGGATCGGGCATGGGCCGATCTCCGGGCACGCCGTATGGTGGTTGGGCAGGGGGCTGTGACGGCGGAAGAGGCCCGCCATGCCTCGGATGCCACCAATACGGCGAAGGCCGCCCTTCAGGTTGCGCAGGCGGCGTATACCGCTGCGCTGTCCCAGACACAGGGCACGATGCTTCTTACCCATCCAGATGTTATTGCAGCAAAGGCCACGCTCCGGGCGGCAACGCTGGATATGGAGCGTGCCACGGTGCGGACGCCGGTCGGAGGCATGGTCGCAAAACGTGATGTCCAGCTTGGACGCCGCGTCGCTGTTGGTGATCGTATGATGGCCGTCGTGCCTTTCGACCAGTTCTGGATCGACGCCAATTTCAAGGAGAGGCAACTTCGGCACGTCTGCGCCGGTCAACCCGCCACCATGACTGCGGATGTTTATGGCAGCAGCGTGATCTATCACGGTCATGTCATGGATGTGAACGCTGGCAGTGGCGCGGCTTTCGCCTTACTGCCGGCCCAGAACGCAACAGGGAACTGGATCAAGGTTGTGCAGCGTGTGCCTGTACGTATCGCATTCGATCCGGTGGAACTGGCCCGTAAGCCTCTCCGGATCGGAATGTCGACCGAGGTGGAGATTGATACCGGACGGTGCGATCCACAGGCGGCCAGTCGTCCAACAGTCGCTGTTGGTACAGACCTTTATACAGAGCAGCAGCAGGCTGCGGACCGTCATGTTGCGGAGATCATGAAGAAAACCCTGGGAGAGGCGGAATGAGCAGGCCGGCTCCCCAGCCAATCCAGCCGCTGTCAGGGCCGCTCCTGGCGTTCGCGGCGATGACAATCGGTCTTGCCTCCTTCATGGCCGTGACGGATATCACGATCGCGAACGTCTCGGTCCCGACCATTTCCGGCAACCTTGGTGTCAGCACCGAAATCGGCGAATGGACTATTACCTCTTTCGGAATTGCGAACGCCATTTTCATACCCCTGACGGGTTGGCTGTCGCGTCGGTTCGGGCAGGTCAGGCTGTTTGTTTGCGCGGTGGCAGCCTTCACGGTTGCCTCGGTGCTTTGTGGCATGGCGCGCTCCTTTCCGCTGTTGCTTGGTTTTCGTGTCCTTCAGGGCATGGTGTCAGGTCCGATCGTGCCACTGAGCCAGGCATTGCTCGTTGCCATATTTCCGCCGGAAAAACGGACACTGGCGGTTGCCATGTGGGCCATGACGAACATGGCGGGGCCGGTGGCAGGGCCTGTGCTCGGCGGTTGGATTACGGACGAATACACCTGGCCATGGATCTTTCTTGTCAACGCACCGGTTGGCATTTTCGTGGTGGTCTCCACATCGGCGCTGCTTCGGGGACGCGATACACCGACTGTCAGACTTCCGGTTGACGTAATCGGCCTGATCCTGCTTGCCATTGCCATGGGGTGTCTGCAGGTGGCGCTTGACCGTGGACGGATACTCGACTGGTTTGCTTCGCCTTTCATCTGCACAACAGCGATCCTGTCTGTGCTGGGACTTGTATTCCTCGTTGTATGGGAATTGGGCGCCAAATATCCCATCGTTGATCTGCATTTCTTCGCATACAGGAATTTTGCAGTTGGAACGGTCGCGGTGGCCATCGGGTTCGGGTTGTATTTCGCAGCCCTTGTGCTGGTGCCACTCTGGCTACAGACCGATATGGAGTACAATGCGACATGGGCAGGGCTCGTGACTGCCCCCATGGGTGTATTTGGTATCCTGCTTGCGCCCTTTCTTGGGGCATGGGTCAGAAAGGGGGATGCGCGCCTCTTCGCGTCACTGGCCTTCTTCTGCTGGGCCGCTGTGGCGTTCTGGCGGGCAAATTTCACGACGGATATCGATGCCGGTACGATTGCTCTCACCTGTCTGGCCCAGGGGATAGGGATCGGCTTTTTCCTGACACCTCTGACGGCTCTTTCCCTGTTTGGCATTCCGCCGGAACGCCTCGCGGCCGCGTCCGGGCTCCAGACAGCCATTCGCATGATGTCTGGAAATCTTATCGCCTCTCTCGCCCAGACGTTCTGGGATCGGCGCTCCCGTTATCATCAGGCGCATCTGGTTGAGACACTTACGCCCTATCACGATCGTGCGGCGGATGCGGTGACGACCCTGAAAGGTGCGGGGCTGACGGAGGATCAGGCCTGGGGCTCTATCTACCATCAGGTGCTGGTTCAGGCAGACATGGTTTCCATGAATGAATTCTACATGATCTCCACATTTGCCTTTACGGCATCCGTGGGAATCATCTGGATTGCCCGACTGCCTCGAAAGAAAAGCTGAGTCCGATCAGGACGTCTTATCGTCCTGACGCCTCACCGGTGCACAGACTTCACGCACGCATTGTCTGAGAAAGCGGTGCGCTGCATCGCGATCAAAACGGGGATGCCATGCCTGGGCAATGACAAGTGTATCGAGAGGTACAGGAATATCGAACGTTCTCAATTGTATCCCCAAAGCTTCGACAGCACGCAGGACAAAGCGCGGTACGAGGGCGATCAGTTCCGTACCGGGAAGAGCAGCGATCGCCAGCATGAAGGAAGGAACGATGAGAGAAACCTGTCGCTGAAGCCCGTAATGCGCCATCAGCGCCTGATCAACAGGCCCTTCCGCGCGTCCCCGGCGTGAGACACTGATTTGCGGAAACGATACAAAGCGTTCCGGAGAAATTTCAGTTTTGAAGATGGGGTGGTCCGGAAGTGCCAGTCCGATATGATGATCGCGAAAAATGGTCTGAACCCGTACTTCCGGTCCCATGGCCCGGAGCGCCCCGATATCGAGATCAATGCGTCCTTCGCGCAGCGCATCGTCGTCGGTCTCATGTTCCTGGGCAAACCGGAGTTCCGCTTTCGGGGCATCATGAGCGATCCGGGCTGCGAGGCTTGAGGCGAACGCCGCTGTAAATCCTTCATTTGCCCGGATTGTAAACCGTCTTTCCAGATGGGGTGGACGGCCTCCCTGCGGCATCGATGTGCCATAATGGAGGTTCACTGACCATCAGAAGGAGACCGCCCGGATGAAA